>CAJXUF010000031.1 GCA_913061175.1 uncultured Psychrobacter sp. | reverse complement strand
TGTGTATAAGAGACAGGGAGGCGGCTTTGGTGGTGGCGGCGGTGGTTTCGGCGGCGGCGGCGCAGGTGGCTCGTGGTAAGTATTCCACACACGCAAACAGAATAAACTCTACATAACCATCGAAAACGACGTACTTGAGGAAATAATATAATGGTAGAAGACAACGCTTCAAACCCCAGTTTTGCCCGCTGGTGGCGTCAAGTTTTGTTCGTCCCTTTATTACATAGTAAGTGGCTAACAACAGAATCCAAGGCGCGTTTAACAGATGCTGTGACACGAGCTGAGCGTGGGCATCGTGGTGAGGTGTTCTTAATTGTAGAAAACCATCTGCCTATCCAAGAAGCTTATCGCATGAACTGCCGTGAGCGTGCGATTGATTTGTTTAGCGAATATCGCGTCTGGGATACTGAAGAAAACACGGGCATCTTAATCTACGTCAATGTATGCGAGCGTAAACTAGAGATTGTCGCAGACCGAGGTATCAGCGCTCACGTTAGTCCAACGGTATGGAATGCAATGTGTGAAAAGGCAGTATCTGGTATCGCTACCCAAAAGACAGAAGAGAGCTTGGCTGAACTGCTAGATGAAGTGGGGCAGGTATTACGTCAATACTATCATCTAGAGCATGATCCAGAAGGCAATGAGCTGTCTGATACAGTGGTGTTTTTAAAGTAGCTTGCGCCTTGTGTGGTCTTATTAAGAAACTTGCCTTTATAAGTAGCTTGTCTATATGGTCAAAGGGTTTTGTTTTAGGCGATACGCTTTTAGTGTTAAAATGATTTTTCTGAGATAGATAATGCCTCATATATGCATGGTTTGATTATCCTACTGTGTAACATTCACTAGGGCTCGTCTCGATAACACCATTATTGGAATACTATGATTGAATTAATAAAGAAACTACCGAAAGCTGAACTTCATCTACATATCGAAGGTTCGCTAGAGCCTGAGCTGATGTTTAGATTGGCCAAGAAGAACAATGTAGAGATACCTTATAAAGATATCGAAGATGTACGCAGTGCCTATAACTTCACCAACCTACAGACCTTTTTAGATATCTACTATGCGGGTGCCAACGTCCTGCTTACAAAGGATGATTTCTATGATTTGACGTGGGAATATATTCTTAAATGTGTTGAAGATAATGTCATTCACACAGAGATATTCTTTGATCCGCAAACACATACCGAACGCGGCGTGCCTTTTGAAGCGGTCATCACAGGTATCAAAGAAGCACTCGCAGATGCCAAAGAAAAATACGGTATCACGTCATGCATCATCATGTGTTTCTTGCGTCATTTATCGCAAGAAGAAGCGTTTGAGACGTTAGAGCAAGCACTAGATTATAAAGACGACATCATCGGTGTTGGTCTTGATTCATCAGAGTTGGGTAACCCACCATCGAAATTCAAAAAAGTCTTCCAAAAAGCCAAAGAAGAAGGCTTTAAGTTGGTCGCTCATGCAGGCGAAGAAGCAGACTTTTCATACATTTACGAAGCGTTAGATTTATTGAATATCAATAGAATCGATCATGGTGTGCAGTCTATAAAAAGCCCAGAGTTGATGCAAAGACTCAAAGATGAGCAGATGCCACTGACGGTTTGCCCGAACTCGAATATCGAGCTAAAAGTCTTTGAGACTTATAAAGAGCACAATATTAAAGAGCTTTTAGACTACGGTCTAAATATTAGCGTTAACTCGGACGACCCTGCGTATTTCAAAGGCTACGTGAATCAAAACTTTATCAATTTATATGAGAATCTACCGATTACGGAAGATGATGTTATTACCTTAGTAAAAAACTCATTTAGATCGGCATTTATCAGTGATGAGTTAAAAGAAGCTTACTTGGCGAGAGTTGATCTTGCATTGAAATAACTTTAACGAGCTTATTTTTAGTAGCAAAGGCTTAACGGTTTATATAAATCGTTAAGCCTTTTTTATTATCTGTCATTCAGTAATATCTATAAGTAGTAGTTATAGAGCAGTAATCTCTGCTATAAGCAGTGGCAGTATTACTCCAGCCTTTTCTGCTAATGTGATATCGACGATAGTATTTGGTGTTGGCTTAGGGTTTATCTCAATAACTTGCGCGCCATTCTGTTTGGCTGATTGTGCCAATCCAGCAGCAGGATAAACCAAGCTTGAGGTACCGATACTGATAAACACTTCGCAATTAGACGCAGCTTCTTCGGCGGTGTGCCATGCCTGCACAGGTAGAGGTTCGCCAAACCAAACAATATCTGGTCTGATGTAACCGTCGCAATGCGGACAGTTAAGCAGTGTTTCATCAAAGCTCATTGTGCCTTGATTGTCGTATGACGCTCTCGATTTATCTTGATAGGGTATCTCACACTGACCGCAGCGGTTACGCCACAGATGACCATGCAGGTGAGTCACTGCGCTACCAGCTTGCTCGTGCAAATCATCGACATTTTGGGTGATGAGTGTCACCTGCTGATCGGAGGTTTGCGCATGATACTGCCACTGAGCCAACGCATAATGGGCTGGATTTGGTGCTTTGTCTGCGACCATTTGCCGACGCCATTGATACCATGACCACACCAGCTTTGGATCACGGGTAAACGCCTCAGGGGTCGCCAAGTCTTCGACTCCGTAGTTCTCCCACAGCCCTGTTTGCTTATCTCGAAATGTTGGGATACCGCTTTCTGCTGAAATGCCAGCCCCAGTCAAAACGCAAATACGCTGTTTCGATGCCAGTAGTTGTGCTGCAAGTTTTACTTCTGCTATTAACGCTGGTGATAATTCTGCTAACATGAGCCAACCCTTGCTAATAATGGATGTTTTTACTTATGATAGACGGAATTTGGTGGCTTGTCATATTGTTCGCTGTCATCGCAGTTTTATGGTTCGTGGCAAAATCGCGAGGTACAAAAGCAGGCGAAAAGCATAGCGGTATAAAATCAAAAAATGCAACACCGAATGATGCGCTGCAAAAAACATCAGCGATATTAAAACAGCATCTTGCTGATTATCGAGTTACGCGTAAGGCAAATCATTTACTCGTTAGCAAACAAGACAAAAAAATTGCAATGATTACGATTGATAAAAAAATTGCTGAAGGTCAGCGCCGTTTGGGTGATGTGCCAGTGATTAATTATCACCGTATACCTAGCCGTGCTCAATTGACTGCCAATTTACAAGATGCAGAGTAATTTTGCTATATAGTCAATCCTCTATAAATTGGCTACGGTGTCAGTCTCGCTCAGTCTACTACTTGTAGTACTTTCACTCGGCTTCCTTGTATTCAAATTATACTGAATCGACTATAGGTGAGAGCATTAGAAGTATACAAGCACAGAAAAACCGCAAACATTTTGATATGTAGGTTTAATTATTATAGGTAGTTTAAGATAGTGCTAAGAGAAGGGTAGTGCTAAGGAAGTGATAGAGCAAGGTTGGAACATAATTATTGGTGCGCTCGGCGGGAATCGAACCCACGACCCTCGGCTTCGGAGACCGATACTCTATCCAACTGAGCTACGAGCGCATATGATAACGATATGTCTGACTGTCACGCTTAGATGCGCATGATAATTAGCATAAGGTGTCTAGAAATAAAGACCGCTTAGTCTAACAAATAAAAAGCATAAAGCCAATAAATGACAGGCGCGATTGAGGTTTTTTAATAAAAAACAGCCAAGTCATTAAACAAGCATGGCAATTTACCTGCCTTTTCCCTTATAATGTTGGGGAGAATTCATATTTATAATCACCGATTGCAAGTACGCTGGCACGCGGGATGGCTGTCTGCTATTGAAGACTTAGAAGTCGTCAAAGGAGGACAGACAGAATGTCCGAGCCGTGCTAGTCCTTGTATACGTAATAAGAGAACGTGACGAATGAGAAAAGTAGTTATGTTATCGGCAGCTGCCATTCTAGGAATCGCTAGTATCGCGGTGAGCCAAGCTGAAGATGTTGTAGACACTCCTGTCACTGCGTCAGACGTAGCAGAAGGCCAAGAGGTCGTAGAAGCTGCTCCTGAAACGCTAGGTGACGATACCCAAGCTGCTGCAGATACGACAGATGGTGCTGCTCCCACTGACGAAGCCGCTCCAGCAGAAGGCGAAGAAACTGCCGCTGCAGCGCCTGCCGCTGATGAAGAGCCAATTCCACAAGATACGCCGCAAGTACAGAAGCTAATTGCTTTGTATCCTAATCTGATTGCGCGTATCCAGCCTGTTGCCAATATCTGTTTTGAAGACGGTGAAGCTTGTGACGTAACGGCACGCTCATCTGGCCCAGCTGCTGGCGACGGTCCTCGTGACGGTAAAGCGGTATATAACGCCGTATGTCATACTTGTCATACAGCAGGCTTGCTAGGCTCTCCTATCTTTGGTGATGCTGGCGCTTGGGGTCCACGTATTGCAAAAGGTAAAGACACGCTATATACCCATGCTATCAATGGTTTCAATGCGATGCCTGCCAAAGGTGGTGCGGATATTCCTGATGAAGAAGTTCAAAATGCTGTAGATTATATGGTTGCAGAAGCAAGCTAATCTTTGTTGATTACCTTCCAAGCTTTTACGATGTATATCTATAAAGCGCCTATTTCAGTGATGAGATAGGCGCTTTTTCATGATGAGTATTATTAATATGGTACTTCGAATATAAGGCAGTTGAAATTCGTCATGAGTAGCCTCATTTTATGAGATTAGTTCGTTTATTACCGTACATTGTCACCTTTAGATAGTAGAGTGTGTTGAACATTCTTATACGGCTTTTGCCTATATGCTAATGATAGTCGAATGTTCAACACGGCCTATTATTCTAAAATCGCATTTTATACAAATTGATAACAAATAAAGAGGTCTTCATGTCTGATGCACCAGCACTCTCCATAAAAAACCTATCCAAGACCTACGACAATGGGTTTTCGGCATTAAAAGGGGTTGATTTAACGGTACCACAAGGTGGATTCTTTGCGTTACTTGGGCCAAATGGCGCAGGTAAATCTACCATGATTGGTATTATTAGCTCATTGTTTAAGCCAACCACTGGTAGCGTTCATATTTTCGGCACAGACCTATTAGAGAACCCTTCGATTGCCAAGCAATACCTTGGTGTTGTACCTCAAGAATTTAACTTTAATATGTTCGAAAAAGTCGAAGATATCCTAATTACGCAAGCCGGTTATTTTGGTATTCCGGCAAAAGAAGCCAAACCACGCGCAAAGAGACTGTTAACCGCCCTAGGGCTATGGGATAAACGCGATAGTAAATCACGTGAACTATCTGGTGGTATGAAACGCCGTTTGATGATTGCCCGTGCCTTGATTCACAAACCAAAACTATTGATTCTAGATGAGCCAACTGCTGGTGTTGATATCGAGCTTCGTCGTTCGATGTGGGAATTCATGCAGCAGATTAATATCGAAGAAAATACTACTATTATTCTGACGACTCATTATCTCGAAGAAGCTGAGCAATTGTGTAAACGCATTGCGATCTTGGATCACGGGGAGATTCGAATCAATACGGAAATGAAAGAGCTACTGGCGCAGTTGTCGGTAGAGACGTTTGTGTTTGATTTGGATACGCCGCTCACTGAGCAGTTGGCTCTGACAGGAGTCACAGGGGTCTCGCAACCAGACGAGCAAACGCTAGAAGTTACCTTGACAGAAGGTGAGTCACTAAACGGTGTCTTTAATCAGTTGTCTGATAAGGGTATCAGTGTGGCAAGTATGCGCAATAAAGCCAACCGACTAGAAGAGTTATTTATGCGCTTGGTAGACAAAAACATTCAGAGTGCAGATAGCATGAAGGAGGCGGGATTATGAGTCAGGAACTAATCGATCATAATAAAACCATGTCATTGAGTAAAAAGTGGATTGCGTTTCGTACTATTTGGTTCAAAGAAGTGCGCCGTATTTTACGTATCTGGCCGCAGACCTTGCTACCGCCTGTTATTACGATGAGTCTGTATTTTGTCATCTTTGGTAAGATGATTGGTTCGCGTGTGGGTGAGATGGGCGGTGTGCCATACATGCAGTTTATCGTGCCTGGTTTGATCATGATGTCGATCATTACCAACAGTTACTCTAACGTCGTCTCAAGCTTTTTTAGTGCCAAGTTCACATCTAGTATCGAAGAGCTTTTGGTCTCGCCAGTATCCAAGCATGCTATTTTGATGGGTTATATCAGTGGTGGTATCTTCCGTGGACTGGCCATCGGTGTGATTGTCTCGATAGTGGCGCTGTTCTTTACCGATCTTGGTATTGAGCATTTATTTGTGACTGTATTTACGGTACTTGGCACGTCTATTTTGTTTTCGTTAGGCGGTTTTATCAATGCGGTATTTGCACGCTCATTTGATGATATCTCTATCATCCCAAGCTTCGTATTGACGCCATTGACCTATCTTGGCGGTGTGTTTTATTCGATGGAGAATTTATCGCCATTTTGGCAAAATATCTCGCTATTGAATCCTATCGTCTATATGGTCAACTCATTCCGTTACGGTATTCTTGGCTACTCTGATGTCAATGTTTGGTATTCGATGGCGGCTATTTTTGTATTCTGTGCGATATTTTATACCATCGCCTATCGCTTGCTAAGTAACGGTTCACGTGTACGTTTGTAGTGTGTATTATTCGCTAAGCATATTATTTAGAGCAAATTTAAAACGGTTTAATATTAGGAAGACAGATGAGTATTCACGGTATCTTGGGTGAGCAAACCACAGACTATCCAACTGAGTATAGCCCAGAGACGCTATATCCGATTGCGCGCAGCATGGGACGTGATGCGATTGGTTGGCAAGACGACAAGCTAACCGTTGGTGTCGATTGGTGGCAGGCTTTTGAGATATCTTGGTTAAATCCGCAAGGTATCTCGCAAGTAGCTATCGCGCGCTTTAGTATTCCTGCTAGCTCACCGTTTATCGTAGAATCAAAGTCGCTTAAGTTATATTTGAATAGCATTAACTTTACCGAGTTTGCCAGTTGGAATGACGTACAAGCGTTGATTGCGAAAGACCTATCAGCTTGTTTGCAAGCAGACGTACAGGTAGCATTATTTGGCTTAAATGATGATTTAAATGGTAACGAAACAGCGTTATTGATTGCTCAGCCCGAGGGTGTTTGTATTGATGAGGCACTAGCAGGCAATACGGACAAAGTTGCGTTAACTGAACATCCTGATGCGTCATTGCTAAGTGCTAGCGAAGAAATAGAGGCGAGTAGTGGAAGCATGGTAAATGATGGTATGCAGCCGTATACCTTTTATTCCAATCTACTGCGTAGTAATTGCCCAGTGACCAATCAACCAGATTGGGGTACGTTGGCCGTTTCGATAACGACTGATAAGCCTTTTAATAATGCAAATATGCTGCGTTATATACTGAGCTTCCGTCAGCACAATGGTTTTCATGAGCAGTGTGTCGAGCAGATATTTGCTGATTTGAGTCAATACTATCAGCCAAGCGAGCTGATGGTACGGGCATGGTATACGCGCCGCGGTGGTATCGATATCAATCCTTGCCGTGTTAGTGATATCAGTCTATTGCCTACGCCAAGCCGTTTAATCCGCCAGTAAGTTCTTGCTAAAAATACAATGTTAATAATAATACAATATTAAATAGTTTTTAAGCCCATAAGAAAGCGCCTATCTCATCATGTGAGATAGGCGCTTTTTGTTATAGAGTCTTTATCTACAAACTATTTACCGCTTACTTTTACCATGACTTCTTCACGGCTCAGCATTTGCTTTTCGGCTTCACGGCGATTGACGTACTCATACTTGTCTTCCGCCAAGTTGCGATCAGAGACGACGATACGATGCGGTATACCAATCAACTCAAGATCAGCAAACTTAACGCCTGGGCGCTCGTTACGATCATCTAATAGCACGTTAATGCCTTGAGCTTTTAACTCTTCATACAGGGCGGTTGCCGTCTGCATGACAGTCTCTTCTTTAGATTTCATCGGGATGATGGCGACTTCAAAAGGAGCGATTGAATCATCAACCGTTGGTGTTTTTGGCCACATGATGCCGTTTTCATCATTGTTCTGCTCGATAGCAGCGGCAATGATACGGCTAACGCCAATACCATAACAGCCCATCATCAAGGTGACAGGTTTGCCATCTTCACCAGAAACCGTACAGTTCATCGCTTGTGAGTATTTATCACCCAACTGGAAGATATGACCGACTTCGATACCACGTTTGATTTTTAGGCTGCCTTTACCATCAGGAGACGGGTCGCCTTCTTGTACATTGCGCACATCAACGATGCGAGTAATACGAGTATCACGCGCCCAGTTCATACCGATAGTATGTTTGTTCACTTCATTGGCACCGCAAACAAAATCTGACAACGCAGCTGCTGAACGATCAACGAATACAGGCATATCTAAATTAACGCCGATATAACCTTTGTGCAGGCCTGCCGCTTTTAGCTCTTCGTCAGATGCTAACGTCAATGGTACATTGGCTTCTTCGATTTTCTCAGCTTTGATAGTGTTGAGCTGGTGATCGCCGCGCAATACGATAGCAATCAGTTGTGGCTCATCATTCTCAGTATGACCATGAACGATCAAGGTTTTAACCGTCGTTTCTAACGGGATGTCCAAGTGTTCAGCAACCATTTTACAGCTGGTCATACCTTCGGTTAGAACGTCTTCACGCTCCATTTTTGGTGGTTGACGCTCAGCGGTGCTGACAGATTCTGCTAGCTCTACATTGGCTGCATAGTCAGATGAGTCCGAAAACGCAATATCGTCTTCGCCGCTATCTGCCAATACATGGAACTCATGTGAGGCAAAACCACCGATAGAGCCTGTATCTGCTTGTACCGCACGGAAATCTAAGCCCAAGCGGGTAAAGATGCGTGTATAAGCGTCATACATATCATGGTAAGTCTTGGCCAATGAAGCTTGATCCACATGGAAAGAGTAGGCATCTTTCATGGTGAATTCACGGGCGCGCATCACGCCAAAGCGTGGACGAATCTCATCTCGGAACTTACCTTGAATCTGAAAAAAGGTAATCGGTAGTTGTTTATAACTACGCAGCTCACCTTGTGCTAGATTGGTGATGACTTCTTCGTGCGTTGGACCAAGTACAAAGTCGCGATCATGACGGTCTTTGAAGCGCAGTAACTCAGGACCATAATCATCAAAACGTCCGGTCGTCTGCCAAAGCTCAGCAGGCTGAGTCATCGGCATTAGCACTTCTTGTGCGCCGACATTTTGCATCTCTTCACGAACAATACGTTCGACCTTTTGCAAGACGCGCAGACCCATAGGCAACCAAATATACAATCCAGAAGCAATCTTGCGGATAAGACCAGCACGCACCATCAATTGGCTTGAGGCGATGTCGGCGTCACTTGGGGTTTCTTTTAGTGTGGCAAATAAAAATTGACTGGCTTTCATAAATAAAGCGTAACCTTATCAACGATAAAAAAATAAGAAATAGTAGGATGTTGAGCGTATGGCTAATCGTTTCATTGCCGCCGCAAGCTTACCTTTATCACTTAGCAATAATCTAGGGTATTTCCTAGTTACCAACCTGCTTATATACAAAGCACATCAGTAAAAACCACTCTCATAAAAGAGAGGCAAATTTGATTTGATGTATCAATATGCCAAAAATGCAATATATTCAGGTCAAAACCCTGATAAATGCTTTAAGACTGACATTTTATTCATACAATCTGACTATGTTAGGTAAAGTTCGCCTAAGACGCAATGACTTTTTGTCTTTTCAGACCGAACGTGACACAAAGGCTTCAATAAGGGATAAATAATTGAGCTATTCATATGATTTTATAGCGAAAGCACTGCTTATTTTAGAGACAGTTTATTAAGATGATTGCGTAGAGGTTTATGCATAAAGTTATGTAGAGGAATGGTAGCCATTACTTGAATTTACTGCACAATAGTCGCATCTATAGACTAAGCATCTGTTCCGTTTTTACAACGCTTTTAGCCTTACCAAACGATGCAACATTATAAAGGTAGCTTCTATGGATAATCCTGATATGAATAACGCTAAAGCCACTCAAAAGCCTGAGAAACGTCCTATTGTGACAATGTCGTGGGTGATATTACTCATTGGCTTAGTAGCGATTGTCTTTGCTATTTATAGCGCGCAAAACAAACCAGAAGAAGCGCCGATAGAAACTATTACTCGCGAAGGGGTGGTTACGCAAATTCAGCAGTTAAATCGCTTACATACCGTCGCATTTAGTGTCGATACAGTGATTACGAGTGAGCGTCCGGGGAGTTGGATGAAGTTATGGCAAGATGAACAAAAAGCGCTGTTTATCGCTCATGGTCGCGTAGAGGCAGGCGTTGATCTGAGTGCTTTGACGCCTGAGATGGTGCAGGTCATTCAGCCTACTCAGACTATGACTGATGCAGAGGATGAGCAAGTAGCTGATGCCAACTCACTAGCTGCCACTATGCCGCAAATCAATATTACTTTGCCGCCTACAGAGATATTTTCAGTATATCTGGATGACATCGAGATTTATGACTGGCAGACAGGGGCTTTTGGCATGATGCAAGTTGATCCTAAGATATTGGCACAAGCACAGACCATGGCAAAAAAAGAAGTACTTGAGCGTGCTTGCCGAGGTGATGTCATGAATATGGCACTGCAAAATGCGCAAGTGCAATTGCAGCAGCTGTTTGCACTCACGGGAGCGGTAGTGACGGTTACCACTCAGGGTGCAGGTGCATGTCAATTGCCAGTCACTACCAATAGCTAGTCTTCTAGTTGTTTTCTTAAACTTAAGCTTCTTTTTTAAACTCAGCAATAGCCAACTTGCGTACCGATTTATGTTCGACCATCGGTGCAGGGTAGTCAACATCGGCAAACTTGCCACCTTTTGCCAATTCTTTACGCATCTTATCTTCGTTGTGTAAGATACTGTTAGGAATATCTTTTAACTCTGGTAGCCAAGTCTTAATAAACAGAGCTTTAGAATCGTGCGTATTGGCTTGGCTAAAGGGGTTCATAATACGGAAGTAGGGCGCTGAGTCCGTACCTGTCGACGCGCTCCATTGCCAGCCACCGTTATTGGACGCAAAATCCCCATCTATCAGCTGCTGCATAAAGTAGCGCTCACCCAAGCGCCAATCAATCAACAAGTCTTTGGTCAAAAACATCGCGGTGACCATTCGAAGGCGATTATGCATAAATCCCGTCGCATTTAGACAACGCATTGCTGCATCTACGAGCGGTACGCCTGTCTTACCAGTGCGCCATGTCTCAAAATCATCATTGTCATATGACCAATTAACTTTAGTGTCAGTATCTTCTTTATAAGCCTTATGACGGATTAGGTTTGGTTTTTCTACTAGCACATGACGATAAAAGTCTCGCCACGCAAGCTCGCTTATCCAGCGATTGATGTCTTCATTATCACCGTCATTACCGTGTAGCTTTTCTTGTGCTTTGCTCGCCTGTAGATAGCAGAATCTAGGACTGATAGAGCCTATAGTGAGGTAAGCCGATAGCTGACTGGTTGCGTGCAGATGGGGGACATCACGGCTTACATCATAATTATTAATATCATCATCGACGAATGCCTCTAGACGCTGGCAAGCGGCAGATTCACCTGCAGGGTAAGCGTCTCTTGCTTGGTCAAGCTGAGCTGTCATATCGATATGCTGCAACGAGTCGTTCTTCTCTAATGTCTGTTGATAGTCACTGAGCATCTTCTCACTTAGTGCTTTGATATCGTCGATTGTATTGGCAAACGTTTGCGATGATGGTAGTTTGATTTTATAATCGCTATTCACTGCGGGTGCTTCATGCATTTGAATGGTGCTGACGTCCAATGTATGTCGCCATTTTTTATAAAATGGGGTGAAGACCTTATACATACTATCGCCATCATTGGTCGTGATAGTTTGCGGTGGCAAAATACACTGGTCATGCCAGCGGACGAACTCGATGTCGTCTTCAGCAAGTTGTTTGCTTAATTGTTCATCACGATCAATCTCATTGCCTTCGTACTCATGATTAGCCATGACGCAGCTGATTTCATTGTCATTGCATAAGGTTATGAGCGCTTCTATACAGTCAGCAAAGCTCGGACAGAGTTGTACTGTTAAGGTGATATTCAATTGCGATTGCAATTCCTTTGCTAGAATAGGTAGCGTGCGAGCAATATGATCGACTTGTACAAGGGATGTATCGTGCGCTTGCCACTGCTCAGGGGTTAAAAAGAATACTGCAGACACTGAAGCGTCGTCTTCCTTTGCACGTTCACAAAGCGCTGCTAAAGCAGTATTGTCATGGATACGCAGGTCACGGCGAAACCACATCAAGTAATGCGGTGGATTTTTGCTAGTAGCATTGTCGTCAGTATCAGTATCAGTATCAGTATCAGTAGCGGCTGTCTGTGCAGTCTTAGACATCAAAGTATCCCTATATTAATCAATCGCAATCATAAACAAAACTAAGGATAAAAGTATGCTAGGATAAGTTTTTGGATGCAATGGCTTTGCCGTTTGGTTAACAAAACCTCATCACATCTAACGATTTATCTTTAGCTTGAACCTATCTGATGCCGCTATAATCGGTGTCATATTCAGTACCATGAAACGCAAGGTCACAAAATGCACGTTAAGTTTTGCGGGTTTACTCAGCTTAGTGATATACAGACTGCTGCACAGTTAGGTGCAGATGCAGTGGGTTTGGTGTTTTATCCACCAAGTCCACGTGCGGTCACGATAGCGCAGGCGCAAACCCTGAGTGCTGCCGTACCTGCTTTTGTCAGCGTGGTGGCACTGGTAGTTAATATGCCCAAAAATGAGCTGCTCAAATTAGCAAATAACGTCTCTTTTGATATTATCCAGTTCCACGGTAATGAAACGCCTGAGCAGTGCCAACAGCTGGCAGGTATGGTCAATAAACGCTGGATCAAAGCATTGCGTATCAATACAGAGCAAGACACCCTCGATAGTGTCCGCGCTCAGATTAACCAGTTTGCGACCGCAGGTGCCAGTAGTATTTTACTGGATGCTTATCATCAGCATAAGTATGGCGGTACAGGCGCACGTTTTGACTGGAGTCTCATTCCACATGACAGCGAACTGCCAATCGTTTTGGCCGGTGGACTCGATGCCGACAATGTTGCCGCTACATTAGATTTGCCGATTTATGGCGTCGATGTGAGTGGTGGTATTGAGGTTGATAAAGGTAAAAAAGACGCTGCCAAAATGCGTGCCTTTATGAAAGCGGTCAAACGCGATCGATGGCAAAACGCTACGGTCACTGGCGCCATCTAAGTGGGTGTGTATCTAGCTATTCGCTATACATAATCTGCTTAGTTGATCGTTATTCCGACTTTTCTGCTTAAATCTTATTAGATTGTTATCCCTTTTATTATTTTTTCTCTATTTATCTAAAGTTATCTAAAAAATACCACTTATTACAGTAGGAATTACCATGAGTCATGTCGAGAACAAAGATTTATCTGCTACCGCACAGTCTGTAAACACTTTTACCAATCCTGAAAACGTACAGGACTTCAACCAGTATCCTGATGCACGCGGTCATTTCGGTGTACATGGGGGACGTTTTGTCTCTGAGACGCTAATGGCTGCTCTAGAAGAGCTAGAAACGCTTTATACCAAAGTAAAAGCAGACCCAGCATTCTGGGAAGAGTATCACAATGATTTGGTCAATTATGTCGGTCGTCCAACGCCGCTGTATCATGCTAAGCGTTTGAGCGATGAGATTGGCGGTGCGCAAATTTACTTCAAACGTGAAGATCTAAACCATACAGGCGCGCATAAAGTCAATAACACCATTGGTCAGGCACTGCTTGCCAAAATGTGTGGCAAAAAACGTATCATCGCTGAGACTGGTGCAGGACAGCATGGCGTCGCCACGGCAACCATTGCGGCACGCTTAGGGCTAGAATGTATCGTCTATATGGGTGCTGACGATGTCGAGCGTCAAAAGATGAACGTCTATCGTATGCGCTTGCTTGGCGCAACAGTTGTGCCAGTCACTTCTGGCTCACGCACGCTCAAAGACGCCATGAACGAAGCTATGCGTGACTGGGTGACCAATGTCGATAGCACCTATTACATTATCGGTACTGTAGCAGGCCCACATCCTTATCCGCTATTGGTTCGTGACTTCCAAGCGATTATCGGTAAAGAAGCGCGCATTCAGCATCTAGAGAAAACAGGTAAAATGCCTGATGCATTGGTTGCCTGTGTTGGCGGTGGCTCAAACGCGATTGGTTTGTTCTTTGACTTCCTAAATGATACTGAAGTTAAGATGTATGGCGTCGAAGCCACTGGCGATGGTATCGAGTCAGGTCGTCATTCAGCACCATTGGCTGCTGGCCGTATCGGTGTGCTACATGGCAACCGTACTTACCTCATGGCAGATGATGATGGCCAGATTCAAGAGACGCATTCTATCTCAGCGGGTCTTGATTATCCTGGTGTCGGTCCGGAGCATAGCTTCCTAAAAGACATGAAGCGTGTTGAGTATGTTGGTTGTACGGATAAAGAGGCGCTAGAAGGCTTCCATGAAGCAACGCGCAAAGAAGGTATTATCCCTGCGCTTGAAACCGCCCATGCTGTCGCGTATGCATTGAAACTGGCTAAAACCATGACGCCTGATCAGACGATTATCGTTAATATGTCAGGTCGCGGTGACAAGGATCTGCATTCAGTGATGAAAGCAGAAGGGATTGAGTTGTAGTAAGAATAGAGTAGTTTAGATGGTTGTATAAGAAAGTTTAGCAGCGTATTAACTCGATTAGGTATCATAAATCTCAATACGCTAATTGATAATTACTTCACTCTATAGAGTAGAGTAGTTATCAATATTGCTAACTATTTTTTAATTATCGATAGTATACCTTCATGAACTTGAACCGCTTAATACCGAGTAAGCCTAGCCAGTTGGGCAAGTATCCAGACCAAGCAGTGCTAACAGCGCCAGTCACAATAAGTATGGGTGTGCCTACTGAAAGTGTCAGTTTTTGGCAGAGCTATATTCTCTACTTAATGATGTTTGTAATAATACAAGTTACTATTATTTTATTTTTTATGAGTTGGTGGGCTAGTTTTGAGACAATGAGTCTATATGAATCAATACAAGAGGTTAAGGTCGTATGGGCAATGTGTTGTTTAGGTTTGTTTTTACTATCTTACTGGATATATAGGATCACTAAGAATTCTGCTGTGCCAAATCCATGGATTGCTAGAAAATGGACTTGGAAGCATATCCCCATACTTATAATCAATAAAGATAATATCCAATTGACGTCTCAGTTTTATATAGCTAATAAAAATTTTCAGCACGATAAAGTCATAAATTATGATGACGTTGAAGCATTTTATCTTAACCAAATTCGAGGAAGCACTGTTGGTTTTTGGATAGATTACACAGAAATATATAGTAGAAAGATGAAAAACCGAGGGAACAGGGTGCAAGGTCTAATATTTAATAAAAATATTCCACTGTGCGCGAGGTACAATGTTTTAAACGGTCTATACTACATAGAGCAGCGTGAAATTCTAAATATTATGAATACTTTTCATAAGCAAAGAACTGAGGATATTAAATATTTGTCGCAAGACAACCACGATAATTTAATGGATATTGGCTGGTAAGAATACACTTATATAAGCTAAAAATTTATTTAACAAAATTATAAGAGATCACTATGACCCGAATTGAAAGTACCTTTGAAACCTTAAAATCACAAAATAAAAAAGCCCTGATTCCTTATGTTATGGCAGGTGACCCTAATCCTGCAACCACTGTCGGTCTACTGCATGACTTGGTCAAGCACGGCGCAGACATGATCGAAGTCGGTCTACCATTCTCTGACCCAATGGCCGATGGCCCAACTGTAGCCTTGGCTGGCGAGCGTGCATTAGCAGCAGGTACGAGTACTCGTGATGCATTAAAGATGGTTGCAGAGTTTCGTCAAACAGATACGCAAACGCCAATCATTTTGATGGGCTATCTCAATCCTGTTGAAATCATTGGCTATGATAATTTTGTGGCGCTATGTGAGCAGTCAGGTGTTGATGGTTTATTGATGGTAGATTTGCCGCCAGCAGAAGCGGGTAGCTTCACTCAGCATTTGACTGATCATTCGATGAATGAGATTTTCTTATTATCGCCAACGACGCTGCCTGAGCGCCGTGAGCAAGTATTGACTCATTGTGGCGGCTATATTTATTATGTATCACTAAAAGGTGTGACTGGTTCAGCCACACTGGATACTGATGACGTTGCCACGCAAGTTAAAGCAATCAAAGCAGAAACAGACTTGCCAGTATGCGTCGGCTTTGGTATTCGTGATGGTGCTTCTGCAAAAGCGATTGGTACTCATGCAGATGGCGTTATCGTCGGTAGTGCATTGGTACAGAATTTTGCCGATATTGATGCTAACGATACCACTGCGGTTGCAAATGCACAGCAAAACATCATGGCAAAAATGGATGAGCTACGTGCAGCATTAGACAGCTTAAGCGCTTAATAGCTATTGCTTTCATATTGTTGTTATTTGAAGAAATAGTTATTTGAAACGGCAAAGTCAAATCGCAGTATTGTTTACCTAAAGACTTTACTTAAAAGCTTTACGTGAAGACAATATTAAATGACTTTGCTAAAATTAGTTTACGAGTGTAAACTAACATCACTATTATATGGTGTCTGATAGCAGTAATTTATTCGTCACTTTGATTGGCAAATACATTATCTATCAACAAGCGCATAATCAAATTACCGACATACGAGATTTATTTATCAGTATGTCGCATGACTGCTCATGTTATGACTGTATTAGACGTTTTTTTTAGACAACCATTAAACTCTCAATGACAAGCGAATGAGCAAACTTGTCAATAAGCCTTTTATGATGGCAAATAATATGACTGATACAATAACAAAACCCGATAACAATACTGCTAAAGCCGCGCCAAACAGCAATACGGATAGGCAGTCATGGTTCAATCGCCCTATCCCAGGTATTAAGCAGCATTTGACTGCGCCACTGTCTGCGGTAGAGACTGAACCGTCAACCAAGTGTAGTAATTGTCATTCGATGATTACCAACACAGCGCTGATTTTTAACTGCTATGTGTGCCCGCATTGTGATCATCATTTACCGATGAGTGCTCGTGAGCGCTTGAACTGGTTACTTGATCAAGTAGACGGCGAGACAGGACAAGAATTTACGGCAAAAGATCCATTGAGCTTTGTGGATAGTAAGCCATATCCTGCGCGTATGAGTGAAGCACAAGAAAAAACAGGTGAGACTGAAGCGTTGGTTGCGATGTATGGCAAACTGCGTAACCTTGATATCGTCGCCTGTGCTTTTGACTTCCGTTTTATGGGCGGGTCAATGGGTTCAGTCGTTGGCGATCGTTTCGTGCAAGCAGCTGAAAAAGCGCTAGAGCAAAAAGTACCTTTGGTTTGCTTTGCTGCTTCTGGCGGCGCACGTATGCAAGAAGGCTTATTGTCATTGATGCAAATGGCACGCACGGCAGCAGCGATTGAGCGTCTAAGAATCGCTGGGATTCCTTACATTGTGGTATTGACCAATCCTGTGTACGGCGGCGTAACTGCATCACTGGCGATGCTGGGTGATATTCATCTAGCAGAACCAAAAGCGATGATCGGTTTCGCTGGTAAGCGTGTGATTGAGCAGACTGTACGTGAGACGTTAGAAGAGCCGTTCCAGCGCGCTGAGTTCTTATTAGAGCATGGTGTGGTAGATGAAGTGGTACATCGTCATCAGCTAATTGATACAATCTATCGTCTACTTGCAAAACTATGCCGCGTACCAAATGTAGATGCTCAGTAAAATGAGATGCTCAGTAAAATGAGATGCTCAGTAAAATGAGATGCTCGATAAGGTAAATGACTTAGGATAATGAATCATTTATTGAGTGCATAATGACTTAGCTGCGTGCTAACATCTACTGCATATGCAAGACCCCTAATAGCATTTATCGTCATTGCACGGTAAGTGCTATTTTTGGTTTTAGCTAGCACATATATTTTTATCTCTTATTAAATTTTATATAGGTTCTATTCATGTCTGACCTTTTAGCCTCTGACCTTTGCAGCCCCAACGCCCATAGTCCTAATGAAAGTGCTAGCCTAACTGAATGGCTCGATTATATGCAGCAGATTCATGTATCTGCAATCGACATGGGATTGTCACGTGTATTGCCTGTTGCAGAAGCATTAGGAGTAGTGCAGTCAGCGAAAGATGACGCTTATGTATTTACTGTGGCAGGTACCAATGGCAAAGGCTCTACAACCGCTGTCATTGCCGAAATGTGTAAAGCCGCAGGTTATACGACGGCACTATATCAGTCGCCACATCTTAGCGCTTTCAATGAGCGTGTACGTATCAATGGCGAGATGGTCAGCGACCAGACGCTGATTGAGGCTTTTAGCAAAGTAGAGGCAGCGCGTTTACAGTGCGAGTTGACGTTGTCGTTCTTTGAGATGACCACACTAGCAGCGCTATTGATATTCGCTGAAGCAGATTGTGACGTGTGGGTATTAGAAGTAGGATTGGGTGGACGGCTAGATGTGGTCAATATTATTGATCCTGACATGGCAGTCATTACCAATATCGGTATCGATCACGTTGACTGGTTGGGTGACAATGTCGAGGATATTGGCCGTGAGAAAGCAGGTATCTTGCGCAACGGCATTCCTCTGATTTATGGTGCTACTGAGATGCCAGCCAGCGTGCAACAAGCCATCGATACTCAGCAGGCAACTTGTTATCAGATTGGACAAGATTTTAGCTACCGCGATATTGATGCAACGACTTGGCAATACAGTAATGCAGCGGTTACCTTGCAGTTACCACGTCCTGCGTTATCGTTAACTAACACGGCCAATGCCTTATCCGCAGTATTAGCAAGTCCATTAGATATCGATATCAATGCCATTGAGCAAGCGTTACAAACTGTCAAACTGGCAGGTCGCTTCGATTATCGTGAGAGCCATAGCCGCCATTGGTTATTTGATGTGGCGCATAATGAGCAAGGCGTTGAGTTCTTATTAGCGCAGCTATTACCATTTTGGCAGCAGCATGTAGCCAAGCAAAGTAATCAAGATAGCTCAGCGGATATCCCTACACCAAAGATGAAAATGCTATTTTCTATGTTAGGTGACAAAGATATTGATAAGGTTGTGCAGCGCTTAACTCAAGCAGGCTTACCGGTTAGTGACTGGTTTATCGCTGAGATTGATTACCCTCGTGCCGCGACTACTGAGCAGCTGCAAGATGTCTTGGCCAAATATATCGATAGCACAAATATATATGAGTTCGATGGTTTGCATACAGCGACCCATGCAGTGATAGAGGCGAGCCAACCGCAAGACCTTATCGTCGTATGCGGTTCGTTTCATACGATTGGGGAAGCGTTAAGTGCCCTTAGCGTATGATAATTTAAGTTAAAGTAGTGCCTGTTTAATGTTAATCTTAGTCGTAGCCTGATAGCAGACAGCATGAAAAATATGCTTTATAATCAAAATGATTTGCCAGACCAGTAGAAGACGGTCGGCACAAATTTTGAACTCTGATGGCATTAACTGACAGTAACTGGCGGTACGAGATCATGATTAAAGCGATTTGATACACTGCTTTAAGATAGTCGCTGCGCCGCTCAATCAACCTTATTACCAACTAAGCTGTCTCTTATACACATCTGACGCTGCC
>CAJXUF010000030.1 GCA_913061175.1 uncultured Psychrobacter sp. | reverse complement strand
AGATGTGTATAAGAGACAGGACTCACTGGACTGCACCTAGATAAAGGCCCTAGTGTCATTAGCTCGCTGGCGCAATCACGCAATCGTGATTGAGCTAATGCACTAGGGCCTTTATCTAGGTGCAGTCCAGTGAGTCTTCCATGTACCAGGTCATGAGGTAGATTACACAACAATTGAGTGTGACATCATTATGATGGCATTCAAGGCCTTTAAAGCAAAACCGGAGTAGGGCTGTTTATTCAGCGCTACTCCGGTTTTTTATTGCCTGATTATTAGTTGATAATAAAAAAGCCCTTTGTGATAGACAAAGGGCTTTTTAGTACAGAAAATATGATTTTATACGGAACTATTTACCCCCAATAACCATCAGGACATTTAGGTAATTCAACTAACGTGCGACGTAACGCATCTGACCATTGATGACGGATGGTGTTAAAGTACTCGTCACGCTCATCAATACGTCGGCCATTGGGCAGAGCTAGGCTGTCATTGTCATAAAGTACAAAATCTATCGGCATACCGACTGATAGATTTGAATGAATCGTGGAATCAAATGACAGCATCAACGCACGTGCCGCGTGTCTTACATCCGTGTTATAGCTGACAGAACGATCCAAAATAGGTTTTCCGTATTTGCTTTCGCCCAACTGAAAGAAGGGTGTATCTTCTGTGGCTTTGATGCAATTGCCTTCAGGATAAATCAGGTATAGCTCAGGTGGCTGTCCTTTGATTTGACCGCCAAGCATAAACGAGCTGGTAAAGGCGCCATCGCGACTAGAATTAGCGACTGCTTTTGCATGATTCATCTTTTCACGCATACATTCGCCAACCATTTGCGCGGCATCAAACAACGTCGCTACTGTATTGAGGTTACTCTCAGCACGCTGGTCAATGTCGCTTTGTAGTTTATTGAACACTGCCTGCGATGTCGCTAAGCTGCCAGCTGTCTGTAGCACCATAAAGCGCTCGCCCTCAACGCCGTATTGATACAACTTTCTGAATGTCGATATGTGATCAACACCGGCATTCGTGCGCGTGTCACTGGCAAAGACCATACCGTCTTTTAGACGAATGGCAGCACAATAAGTCATAAGATACCCTTGATGAATAAACGTAATAAAAAATAGCAAACGCTATGATAGCTTTTTGACTAATACCAAACTGTAAAGATTTTCGTAACCGCCGCCCATACGCACGCCGCGAACAGGCGCCGTATCTAGATAGTCTCGCCCAATAGCCACATACACATGTGAGCTTGGGGTAAATGCCTGATTTGAGATATCGAAAGTATACCAGTAACCATCCAGCCAAACCTCAGCCCATGCGTGACTGGCCATGTGATTTTCGGTATCGTCATACAGATAACCGGACACATAACGCGCTGGAATTTGTTGATCGCGCAAGATACTTAGAAATACATGCGTATGGTCTTGGCACACACCGGCACTTGTCGCAAAAGCTTCAGCAGCGGTCGTGCCCACATGCGTGACGTCTTTGACAAAAGGCATTTTCATAATAAGGGCATTTGCCATTGCCTTTAAGCTGTCATGAGTAGGGGTTTTTAGGTATGGCGCTGCAAATTCTCGCATCTCTTGTGAGCATTTGGTCAACGGGGTTTGTACGGTAAATAGCAGGTAGGGAACATGATCCATATCCTCTAAACGTTCGGTTTCGGTGTTGATTTCAACGATACCCGACGCCTGCATTTGTAAGTTGTTATGTGCTTCATTACGACTGAGCGTGAGCCATGCATTACCAAAGCCGTCCTTTTGGTTGGTCGCCACTTTAGGGAGCATCACATCCCATTTATGAATGGTCTGATGCGGCATTTGCATGGGGGTCATGCGTATATACTGTACACTGCGCTGTGCCAGCTCATCGTAATAATAGTTGGTTTGGTGACTGATTTGAAGTTTCATGGCATTTTCCTTATAGCATCTTTCTATTTTCTGTTTATTCCATATGTCTCATGAGCCGTTGTTATTGGTTTTTGGCTAGACACCTTCTATACACCTTGACGCAATATGAGATTGAACTCCTTGCTAATCAGCGCAAAATCACTAAATTTCTTTGACCTGATCATCTGGTTGGTCAAGCGGATAAGCTCACGCCAGCGCGTATTCTCCGGCAACTCATTAATCCAGTGTCTGAATTCAAAACTGATCTCTGTTGAATCTTCTCCTAACAAGACGGCACGCTCAAGCTGCTCAAAGTGGCGCCCTAATTGCCAGAAGCAAGTCACTGTCGGATTTTCTTGTTTCATCGCAGCGTTACACGCGTGTAGCTGCAAGGTGGCCGCTCGATACGTGCCAGCACTCGATAAACGCTTGATCAAGTTATATAACTCAGCGGTATCTTTACCAATGACACCTTTGGCCTCTTGGACATTGTCCTCAATCGATTGCACGATATTGGGTATGATGTTTTGTTCCAAATCAGCCATCATTTGTGCTTTCATGGTTGTCAGTGATACCTCACTATCAACGGCAAACCCTAAGTGACTAATTAGATGTCTGATCTGTGATTTTTTGAGATCGCCTTTGATGAGTTGTTTGATAACATCGTCGTAGTAATACAGACGCTCACTATATCGGCCTAGCCATATTAAGTGACTGGCGGTAGAGAGTAGCAGTATCATGGGCGCATCATCTAAACTCTCGTAACCTGTTTCTAAGGGTTGGACACGATCATAGTAGTTCGCATGTCCTGAAGCATTGACCCCTATTGATGATAAAGGCGAGCACTTGTCGGTTTGCTGGCTGTCTAAATCACTGTCATCAATAATCCAAGTGTCTTTAATACCGCCGCCTTGTGATGAGTTGACGACCAAAGAGCCTTCAACCATGGCCACTCGTGTCAGACCACCGGGTACAATATCTACTGTGCCATCACCATGACTGAGGATAAAGGGGCGCAAGTCAATATGACGCGGTGCGATACCGTCGCTTACGGCAGTAGGATTGGTAGATAGTGAGATAGTCGGCTGGGCAATAAACCCGGCTGGGTTTTCAAGCAGACGCAGGCGATATTCTTCGATTTCTTTTTTGGTCGACGTCGGACCGATAAGCATCCCGTAGCCGCCTGAGCCTTGCGTTTCTTTCACTACCAGCTTGTCTAGATTATCGAGCACATATTTGAGATCGTCAGGCTTACGGCACTGGTATGTCTCGATATTAGGTAGGATAGGCTCTTCATTTAAGTAGAATTTAATCATATCCGGTACAAAAGGATATAAACTCTTATCATCGGCCACGCCCGTACCTGGGGCGTTAACAATCACCACGTTACCAGCGCGATAAGCACTCATTAGCCCTGATACACCCAATATGGAGTCAGATTTAAAGGCTAACGGATCAATATAGGGATCATCAATGCGGCGGTAGATCACATCGACTTGTACCTTGCCGCGAATGCCTTGCATATAGACTTTGCTGTCCTCAACGACCAAATCATACCCATGGACAAGTGGCACATTCATCTCATGCGCTAAGAAGGCATGCTCATAATAGGCACTATTAAAGCGACCTGGCGTTAAAATGACGACTTGTGGATCATATTTGGATGTTGAGCTGGCAAGACAGGCTTTGAGACGGCTAGGGTAATCACTGATGCCCATAATAGGCGTGTCAGAAAATATATCAGCTAATAATGTCTCTGATATATTGCGACTCTCAAGCATATATGAGACGCCTGATGGGGTACGCAGGTTATCCTCTAACACACAAAACTTACCTGTCTCGTCTCGAATTAAATCAATACCGCTGATGTGCGAATAGATAGGTTTGTCGAGCTCAATGCCCATCATCCATGGCTCATAGCAGCCACTGGCATAAACATAGCTGGCAGGCACAATATCTGCCTTCATGATTGCTTGGTCATGGTAGATATCATGTAAGAATGCATTGAGAGCAGTGATACGTTGTTTACAGCCTGCTTCTATTTGTTTCCATTCGCTCGCAGCAATAATGCGTGGAATGATATCAAAGGGAATCATACGCTCGATGTTTTTGGCATCGCTATAGACGGTAAAGGTGACCCCTTTACGATAAAAGATATTTTCTGCTTGTTCGTTTAGATAATTGAGGGCATCCATGTTGATGTTATCAAGCCAATGGCCAACAGCTTGTGCCACTGGGCGATACTTACCCTTACTTATCTGCAATTCATCGAAACTTTGTGGTTTTTGCTCAGGTTTTTCTGAAGTGTCTTTTGTTAAGGTATCTTCGGTCGGTGTGGACGCGGGACTTTTAGTATTATCATTGGGCACTTTGATGGATTGACTCTGACTTTGACTTTGACTTTGATTTGCAGATTTTTCTTTGTCTGGGTTTCCATCCTTAGACTGACTTTGAGATGCTATTTTATTCATAAATACCTCACGTATCCTTGGTAAAGTTATACTTTATGATGAATACACTGTCTATGCTAAGTAGAGTAGCACTTGTACTGCGCCCAACAGGTAGTCTATCTCCTGTATGGACTATACAACGGTTACTGAGCAATATACAACAAGAGTTAAATAATAGATTTTTAAAAACTTGAACCTGATTCCAATAAGTTTAACTCAATAAAAACAGGAGGAGAGAAGACGTGAAGCTACGTAGTAGGTTTTTAATGCTGGCAGGTATAGGGTTGTCAATGACTATTAATGTGACTGGCTGTGGTAGCGAACCACAACAAGATATCTTGCCTGCTGGCAGCACAGTGGTCGCACTTGGGGACTCATTGACCTATGGTTACGGTGCAAATACTGAAACAGCGTATCCTACGGTGCTAGCAGAGCTAAGCAAATGGAACGTCGTTAATGCAGGGGTCAATGGTGATACGTCTGAAGATGTGCTTACTCGAGTGAATGAGATCACTGAGCAAAATCCTGATTTGGTATTATTGGGTGTGGGTGGTAATGATGTGTTGCAGCGCATTGCGCCTGATACCACTCGTGCCAATATCATCGCGATTATCGATACCTTACAATCCAATAATATTGATGTTGTCCTAATCGCTGAGCCGCATCTCAGTACCAGTGCTTTGTTTGGAAAAGCCAGTGATAATCCACTGTATGAAGATATTGCGGAAACTGAAAGCATACCTCTGTATTCTGATGGCTGGTCAACTGTACTGTCAGACGAGGCTCTAAAGTCTGATAAAATTCATGCCAATGCTGCGGGCTATAGACAGTTCGCTGAAGGGTTGCATGATTATCTAAAAAACGAAGGATGGGTGCATTAAACCGCAATGTAAACTACAGCTTTTAAGTTTAAAAATTATGAGTAGGGCGTATGTCTGTAGTCAGTGTATAACGCACAAAAAAGCAGAGAGTTTATTGACTAGACTCTCTGCTTTTTAATTTTAATTTTGCTAATGACAAATAGTCGATAAATTTTATAGCCAGTTTTATAGTCTAGTCTTTTTCATTGTCACCCATGACGACTACCAAACCTTCATCAGCAGCTATTTTACCTTCGCAAATGTCTTTATAAACCTCTAACAAGCCATTGACGCCGTCGAGCTCTTGGATTTTTAGCCATGCATTGGTTTTTTCGGTGCTATTCATGATATAGCGCATGGAGCGTTTGTTGAATGCTTCAGGGCCCCATTCTTTCATGCATTGCTGTACATGGCTGGGCGCAAAAAACTGCTGGCTACGTTCTTGAATGATACCTTCAGCATGACGTGGCTCGTCCCAGTGCGTAAGGCCGACATTGCTGGTATAGCGCATGTTATCGCCTAAGTGTCTATGTAGACGGCTGAGCACGTCAGTATTGGCCGACATATCGACAATAACTGTCGGCTTATTTGCATCAATATGCTCAAGAGTGTCATAGCTAAGCACACTATCATAAGCGTCAATTGACTTAACAAAATCTATATGACGGTTTGAGGTGAGGCCGATAACATGCGGTGCGTCTCTATCATCAGCTAGGCCATAGGCTAAACCTGTACTGGTCTTACTAGAGGCACTGATAATCACTACTTGCTCTGCACCAAACCAATCATTACTCTTCAATAGGTCATGTAAGCAGAATGAGGTTAGGTGCAATACGAACAACAGCATGCGCTGATCGTCATGAGCGCGGTCATAGCCTCGTTCATGATTGACGCGCTGATATAAATTATAACCGGGCGGCAGCTCGGCACGATGAGCACTACCATCTAGTAAGCTGGTTTGGGTGACTCGCTTGGGTGTTATGATCAATTCATTGGCGGGCGGGAAGTAACCAAATAAGCGCTCACCGATAGGTAGCGCATCGCTATTTGATTCGATCACATCGCCAAAACCCCATACTGGAATAATACCCCATTTCTCAGGCTCGTTGCCGTTTGGCGGAAAAAACTGCCAATAGCGTAACTGATCGCCCATGACTGCATAAGTAATATTATTTGCAGTAAAAGCAAAGCGATCGACTTTTACACGTACTTCGCCATCATCTAGAGTGTGTACAGGCGTCTCTTGCAGGCGAGCTTGGGTTAGGTTTGCTTTATTGGTCTGAAATTCTTGCATGGTTATTTCCTTTTTTATTTTACTTTATGGTCATCAGGTTAAGCATTAGCAGTTTTGGCTTGACGCGCTGCCGTAATTTGCATGACTTCGCCCATGAGCTTAGGCATGTTTGCAGCGGCTTTTGGTCCTGCTTCTTTTAAGCGCTTAAGAATAGCCAGCTCTTCAGGCGGGGTGTCTTCGCTGGCTCGTACCAATTTGGTGAAGCCATCTAAGCGATTATTAATCATCCATTCACGTAGCGCAGACTCTTTTGACCAACGCATTTGATTCTGCATTTGTTTAACAAGCCCAACTAAAAAGTCCGTATCATGATTTGGGATTGGCACCACTTGGCATAACTCGTTTTTGACAGTTTCGTCATCGTAATTGGCCTCGATGTGGGCGATAAATGCGGCACTGAACACAGGCTGATAGGTACGTACGGTTTGCACCACCACAGTATCACCTTTGAACACATCGTACGTCTCTGTCACTGGTACTGCCCGTGCCGAGCAGTCGATATGCATAGTGTTGGGGGTGGTAGAAATACTGTCCTCACCAAAATAAATTTTGTCAGTATCTAAGCGGGTCACGCGCCCTTTACGTACAATGTTTTTAACACGGCGTAATTGCTTAAGCTCTTCACTACTAATGGTAGCGCCATGGAACATTTGCGGGCGTACATTTGGATCAATACGCATTAATACGCCGCCTTTTTCTAATCGATTAAAAAGGTCTTCGATGTTTTTAGCTTCAGCAATCGCTTCTGCTTGAGTAGCCTGTGCTCCAATAGTATGGGTGAAAAAATCACGAGAGGGTTGGGTGTTTTTACGATCGATCAGCCAAGCATCTCTTGGCATAATCCATGTGATATGGTCTGGATCAATTTGGTTTTCTAGTAGCCATAAAACCGCATCTATACCTGTTTTTCCGCCGCCTATAATGACGTAACCATCACGGGGTTTGGTTAGACTCGGCAAATCATTTAGCGGGCCAAACTTAACACCTTTAGCAATCTCGAAGTTTGGGGTATGGGTTGCTGGTACTGAGGTTTTAAAATAAGTACCATCAATTATTTTCTTGTTGATCTTAACCTCATAGCTGGTATCAGACAGCAACGATGAAAACTTGCCGTCGCCTTTGTACTCACACATCGGGAAGTACTTCACGCGGCCACTTGGTAAAAACGTATGCTTCATGACTTTATCAAAGTACGCCATGACTTCTGCGCCTGACGCCAACTCAGACAAGCCTTTATTTAAACCAATTTTATCAATCGTACCGCCGCAAAGCTCACGTGAGCTAACGCCATAAAAAGATGACGGCTGATGTAAGGTGACAAATGAATAGGCATCGTTCCAATGACCACCTGGCTTATGATGTTTATCGACGATAATAATATTAGCATCAGTTTCTGTGAGCATCACATCGGCAAAAGCCATACCCACCGCGCCACTACCAATGATTAGATAATCCGTTTCTAGCTGTTGAATACTCATAGCGTCCCTACTCTTAAGTTGAGTTTCTATCAATACAATCAATTCATAATTGTTTGTATATAACAGTGTTATATACTATAATAACACTGTTATAATTGTCAAGATATAGTGAGAATCTAATGGATGCTAGAACCAAAATACTAAACGCCGCGTCTGAGCTTTTTTTAGAAGGGGGTGGGGATGCCTTGAGTGTACGCGCTATATCTAAGCGGGCAGGACTGTCCACCATCGGTATATACAGTCATTTTCAAGGTAAGCAAGGCATACTAGATGCGCTGTACATAGAAGGATTTAATCTTGTCCGTGAAGCCATGGATGTCATTCCGGAAGGTAAGGCAAGCAAAGAACAAGTGCTAGAGGCGTGCCTAGGGTATCTTAATGTAGGCGAGAAATATGAAGCGCATTATCGGCTGATTTTTGGGGAGTCTGATGCAGGATATCAGCCCTCAATCGAGGCCATTGCAGCAAGAGATAGTGCATTTTCAAAGTTGGTTCGGGTGGCGGGTTCTTATTTATCAGAAGATGCTAGCGTGACGGAACGTCGGCAAATAGCGTTAGATATCTGGGCTATCGTACATGGGTACGTCAGTATCAGTCACCATGTGGTGTTCGCCGATGGACTGGAGCTAGACTGGAAGACGATGGCACTTCGTGTGGTTGAAGTACAGTTGGATGCTATTGACTTAACCAAAGCTAGGCATTAATAAAGCCTTTCCGAACAACCCGGTAAATAAGCAGCATGAAGGTGACAATAAATATTAAACAGCGATTCGTAAATATTGCTCGCAGGTAGGTACATAGCGTTTAAATAATCCATCGCTTTACTTAAAAATCAAGTAAGCAAACATATGTCTTTTATCTTGTAAACTGCACTACTTTAGGTTATTTTTCAGTATCGTTTACAGTTCTTTAACCAAGGAGAAGCAGTTTGGATACTAACTTATCACCGCTTAAGATTTCAGTGGTTGCGGCGCTGACACTGCTTACAGGCTCGCAAGTATTTGCAGAGGCCAACTACGGTGATTATGGTACAGAAACGGCGCTGACGCTTGCCCGTGACTATGCTGGTCGTTATACAGGTTCCGATAAAGAAGTCCAAGCTGCTGATTATATGCAGCAGCGCATGACCATCGATGGCAGTAACAACCAAGTCAATCGTCAAACGTTTGATTTCGTAGCGCCTCGTGGTTTATTCAGAGGTCAGACGTTAACGAGTAATAACGTTGTCGTGACCCAAAAAGGCAGTTCTGACACCAACAGAACGCTATTTGTCGGTGCACATTATGATTCTGCCGTTGCCTATCCAAACTACGAAAACCTAGAGGCACTGGACGATAATGCTTCTGGGTCTGGCGTCTTAACTGAGTTGACCAGAAACCTGACAGGTATTGAGACAGAGCATGACATCCAATTTGTGGCATTTGGTGCAGAGGAGGGCGGTCTCAATGGTTCAAGGGCGTTTGTTGATCAATTAACGGACGCGGAAAAATCAACAGCACTGGGCATGATTAACCTAGACAGTCTGATTACAGGCGACAAAATGTACGCTAATGCAGGGCGAAATGCTTACGATAATGATGGCAACGAAGTGGCTGCCAATGTAAGTTTGCGTGAAAATGCGCTGCGTATTGCAAAAGAGCTTGGTATTACACTAGAAGTCAATCCAGCTATTATCGCACCAGGTGAGACAGAGCCATACGAGCCTTATGGCGTTGGCTGCTGTAGCGATCAGGAGTCTTTTGATAGTGTCATGCAGGTCGTAGGGTTTGAGGCAACCAACTGGGCCCTTGGGCCTGATTATGATGGTTACACGCAAACTGAAAACCCAGATATTCCAGGTGGCTATACGTGGCATAACCCTGCATTAGATAATGAAGAGGTGCTTACTGCGGCCTTTGGTGAAGAGCGCATAGCGCAAAGAATGCGTGACTACTCTCGTATCATCAGCAGATTGATTGTTGAGCAAACCAATGCTGATATCATCGCATCAACCAAAAGTGCGCTCAATCTTCAAAACACGATGGGCGCTGCGTTAAAAATTAATGCTACTGACTCACACTCAGCGGTTCTTGAGCGCGCCAATGCTTTGGCATTACATACTCTCGATGATGCGGAGTCTTTTGATACCGAGTCGCGTACTCAGGTTTGGGTAGATGGCTCCCAAAGCTACGTGGATGCTGATAAGGTGCAAGAGGGCACTCGCGCCAATATTGGTCTATATGGCGAGTATATGGTACAGCCGAGCTGGCGTGTTGGCGCAGGTATGCAAGCGGCCAATCAAAACAATAACACCGTAGAAAATGGCATTAAAAAAGACACAAGCTATGGCATTCAAGCCTATTCTTTATTGGGCGGAAAAGACACGGCTTGGTGGAACACCACATCTCTGAGCTTATCTAAACATGACTTGGACGTTAATAGAACCGTCAGGCTAGATGGTAAGGACGGCATAAACATTATCAACAATAGCGAACGCGGTGATGCGGATGCCGATGTGTTTAGTGCATATAATGAGCTTGGCTACAACTTTCTTATCAAGAAAAACGTCGCGCATGGCGTCTTTTTGGGTTTGAATTACAGTGATACAGACATAGATGGTTATACCAGTGGCAATGCTGATTCTCGCACTGCACTAAAGGTTGATAGCACCTCTAGCGAGGCATGGGATTCAGAGCTTGGTTACCAGTTACAGTATGGCTTTAATTTGATGGGCACACCTGCCAAACTTCAAAGTAAAATCGCTTACGTGCATGTTATCGACGATGGTTTAACAGATAGTTTATCGACAACGTCTTTAGCTGATGGACAAACGAGAAACGTTAGTATTACCCAAACAGATAAAGATGACGACTATGGACGTTTTGAGCTGAGTGTGAGTAACAAGGTTCATAAAAACGTTTATGCGTATCTGAATGGCGATACCACCTTTGCACGTGACGATAAAGACAACTCAGTACAGCTGGGATTGCAGTATCAATTTTAAATCTTAATGTATGAATTTCAGACTGCGCTGCTCAATAATTCATTTATGAGCAGCGTTTTTTGCTTATGCATGTCAATATATTAATTACAAGTGCGTATTACTGATTGACGCTACAATACTCAGATATCAGTGATATCAATGTGTGCGAAATATTAAAAGAATAGAGGGTGACGTGTATGTTTGGCATCATAAAAGACTGGCGTGAACAGCGCATACTAGATAATAGTGAATTTAGCCATGCTGACTGGAAAAGGGCAGCCGAACGTATTGTCATATTGGATCGATTAAGTACCGATGAGCTATCACATCTGTTTGAGCTCGCAACATTATTTTTAGCTGATAAATCTATCACTGGTGCACAAGGTTTTGAGATTACCAATACTGTCAGACAATCGATTGCACTGCAAGCGTGTTTGCCGATCTTGAACTTAGGCCTTGATTGGTATGCTGGTTGGTCATCCATCATCATTTATCCTGGCTCGTACAAGAGTGCTAGCACCACGGTAGATGAATTTGGTATCGTTCACGAAGGCAGTCAACACCGTAGTGGAGAAGCATGGCTGCGAGGGCCTGTTATTCTTTCATGGAAAGATGCCAAGCACTCAGGCGAACGTGATGGACACAACGTTGTCATTCATGAATTTGTACATAAGCTCGATATGATGAATGGCCGTGCCAATGGCTTTCCACCACTGCAACCTGATATGGATCCTGCAAACTGGACACAGATTATGAGCCGCGATTTTGAAGATTTTCAAACACATCGCAAGTCAGGGCTTGATCGTTATGGCGCAACCAATCCTGCCGAGTTTTTTGCCGTTCTCAGTGAAGTGTTTTTTGAAACGCCACAAAAGCTGGTTGATGCTTATCCAGATATTTATGAGATTATGGTGAAATTTTTTCGTCAGACGCCGTTATAAGTGATATTTATAGGGATGGTGATAGTAAGCTTTATTCAAGACAGCATAAGCATATTAGAATTAGGGAAGCTGAGGTTATTAACACTATAAGTGATAATGTGGCAAAAGTAGAAATTTATGAAAGTGCTGATGGAAAGGTGCAAGTAGATGTACGTTTCGAGCAAGAGACTGTCTGGCTGTCACAAGCATAAATGACTGAGTTGTTTGGCCGTGATCAACCAGTCATTTTTCGTCATATCGTTAACGCCATAAAAGATGAAGAAAACGCTGAAAAAAGCAATATGCAAAAAATGCATATTGCAAATTCAGACCGTCGGGTAACTTTTTACGACTTAGACGTGGTTATAACAGCCGGTTATCGAATCAAATCTCATCAAGGTGTGCAATTTAGAGCGCTGGACAGCGAAGCGGCGCTTTTTCGTGGATTTTTTACATCGTAACCATCGACTGCTAAATGATAGAGGCGATATGGTCACCAATAATACTGGACTTGCGGCATTAACCTTACTGGTCGCTGAGTCTGACTCCAATCAAAAAGAAACTTTGATCAAATTGATCATGAATATGTTGTCGTTATAGGACTAGTAAAAAAGCTTGTCATTAAAAGTCATATCAAAAACCGTGTAGCACAAGCTGCTATATACATTCATTTAATTGAATATATATAGCATTTATAACCAGATAGAGTAGGTTGCCAATTTAAACAAGTCTTATAAAAGTTGTCGGGCAATCGTTTTTCTACGCCTTAAACCGTCCATTGATCGTTAATAATGGCCACCAGATAACGCTTGCCTTGATATTCATCAAATACTAAGCGCAATACACGCCAGTCCATACCATCATACTCATCCGTGCCTTTATAATAAAATTCTACAACATCTGATGTTTGGTATATTTCTTTTAAGTTATTGATAGAGTTGCCGTTATTCTTAAATTCATTAACATTGATACTAGCGTTATTGAACTTTTTGCCATCTACCCAAGTATCCAAATAAGTAGGCAACGGCGTAACCAACAGATCGCCAGTACCGTCTTTTTCGCCCCAAGTAAACTGGATGTTAGACTGCTGTAAATACTGTGCAAATTGCCCGCGGCTAAAGACTTTATCTGACTTAGGCCGTACATAAGCGTACATCGAAAAACGAACGCCACGTGTTGGATGGATATCATTAGTGATTCTAGAAAAGTCCTTATTGGCCAGTGCGCGCTGTATACGTAACGCTTGCTGTCTAAGGGTTTGCTGACTGATATCAGCATTAATAGGTGTTGATGAACTACTGGTTGGCTGAGATACAATAGCTTCACTAGACTCAGAAGCAGACTGACAACCCGTAGCAGTTAGCGTGAATAACAGAAGGCTGCTAGAGACTAATGTCGCAGATTTTTCCTTAAAAAAAGCAGGTAATATCATCATAAAATCATCCTTAGCACAGTTATTAGCGAAAGAAACATCACTATAAATTGTCATGGGAACCGGTAAAAAATACCATAAAAGCGCTATGTAATCGATATTTTGGTAAGTAAACCTGAATGATACGATAATACAGCAGAGTCCGAATATAGGTATGATGTAATAGTCGGTAACACTTATAGGATAAAAGCTCGCAGAGAATAAGATGCCAACATATAAATCGCTGACATTACTATTGACCATAGGGCTGATGACTGTCGGTCACGCTATAGCGGATGTATCAAAAGTAGATCAGAAACAAAATGCCATGGCTAATATCAAGATTGCGACCATCACGAAAATGTACCAACAAGATATTGATGACCAAGGTATGAGTCATCCTGTAGTGCTGCAGCAATATGCAGATGCTGACTTGCAAGCAGCCATGCAACTTGAGCAAGCGTATTTTGATAAAACTCAGACGTCCTGCAATATAGATTACGATGTACTTTGGAGTTCGCAAGATCCTGACTATACGCAAGACAAAAAGTTTTCAATAACTGCTCAAGGATTGGTTCAGGTGAGCTTAGCGCAAGGTAGCGATGTTTATTATGAGTTGTCATGTGACGATAATGATAAAAATTGCCAAGTTGCAGATGTGGTTTTAGATCAGGATGACAAAACTTTGCGTCAGCATTTGCTTGAAACTTGTCGTTAGTAAAAGTCTATAACTCAAACTCATATTAAATCTGATCTAAGGTATAAGAATGACATGGTATAAATGGTTTTTCGCCTAACTACTAAAACCGTTGGTTTGTTTTCGCATAATGTATATTATGTTAAATGAAGTCTATTAAGTAGAAGGCTCAGGTCTTACTGGTTATAGAATCAGGATTATCAGATACTTCTAATGTTACTGGATATAAACATCCTACCAAAATGTTTAGCTCTTACCGACTAACTCTGTCCTGTTAATTCAACCGAATCTTTTGCATGATAGTTCACGCTTGATCAGTTTTACTTCTAATAAGCATCTCTGACAGGTATATTATTACATCGGTCACCTAACGATTTATTAGGCATTGAGATTTGAATGCTCTATATGATTGGCCATTAATATTCTATGCTTCGCTAAAATACTAATGGCTACGTCCAAATATGTTCTTATCTTTTTATTCGAGATGATCACAGCTGCTCGTCTACGATAGTTTATTTATTATCTGTGTCCGCCGGCTAAGTCTTTAATATAGATATGCTAATAGCCTATTTTTGATAACCATCATTTGTGTGGCTAGACATCTACTAAGATTACCAACCTATATCTAATTGCAAAAACTCAGCCAGACGTTATAACTCCTTCGAATATTTCTAATCTTATCTAGCCTTCAACACTATGCCTAAGTCATCACATATAATCTTTTAAATTTAAATCATAGATAGATTGTTAAATCATTAGAACTGACTCTATTTTCTTTTGCGTAGCGATAAATCTTATCTACCCCCAAACAGCAGTCCTCTATTTATTGTTACCAAGCCATTTTTAAGATGAATAAGCTGTCTATTGACATTTTTTAAAATATTTGGCCTTTCGTTATATATTTTCTATATACCCCTCAAAATTGATGCATTCTAAATTTGCACAGAACAGTACTATGACCCTGATTTTTATATTCTGTGCGAGTACAGGAGCACGTGTTTTGTAGAAAATATGCTCAACTCCTTGCCGAATCACTCATGGATATTATAATCGCATTTAACTATGTATCGAAATAACTGGTAGAAATGCTGTGTAACCCTCTCAGCGTATAGCCTACTCAATATTTGGTCACTATGCTATAATTATCCCCAAGTGAACCTTGGGGATAATTAAGTGTTAAAACTATTATTCTATAAGGTTTTACTAAAAATACTAATGAATACCAGTGTCCATGACAGTGTCCAATACTTCTATGTTTTTCTACAGAATAGACTTTTTATAAGTCATCAATCATAAACCTATCATTAACCTTAATTATCATATTACGGATATACATTATGGCTATCGACACTGCAAACGATATCAATAAGCTCGAATGCCGAGACAAAGATTATTCTGTCAGTATCTCAGGTGTGACTGGCCTAAGTCTGCGTATTTATCCAAATGGCAAAAAGGAATACTACTTACGTTATTCCCATCCGCATATCGAGGGCAAACGTCCTAGGATGATGTTGGGTAAGATTGAAGATATCAGTCTCCATGAGGTTAAATATAAAGCAGACACCATTCTTGATATGGTCGCCAAAGGCTCTGACCCTAAAGCTATCCAGCAAAAAGAGAAAACCAATAAATATACTCACCTAAAAAATGCACCATTTTCTGACATTGCTCAAGCATGGCGAGAACACAAAACAGCAGGTCGCAATCAAAGTAAATCTAAAAAACCGTCATACAGTGAGTCAACCCTCAAGTTTTGGGATTTATGTTTAGGATATATGTGCCAAGAAATTGGTGATTTAAGAATAGACGATATCACCAGTGAGATGATACTGAGTGTGTGTGAGTCTATCCAAAACAATGAAAATCAAGCAACTTTCGTTGGTGCAAGCACTCGTCTGTATACTGAAAAAGTCTTTTCATTCGCTGTTGCTCGAGGATTATGTGATAGAAATGTGGCAGTCGATACCCGTGGTGAGCTTGCACCTGCCAATTCAGGCAATCACTTGCCAGCCATCACCAAACCAGATCAATTTGCGACGCTTCTAAAAGATATGTCGAATTTTAGAGGTGCAAGCAAGACCACGTTAGAGGCTATGAACTTATTGCCTTATGTGTTTGTACGTAGTATCGATCTGCGCTCGATGCGTTGGGATGACATCGATTGGGACAATAATACATGGGCGTTCTCCCCGACCAAAGGCGAAGGTCGTGACGATATGGTCTCGCACTTAGTTGTTCCTTTAGCTACGCAAGTGATTTCTCGATTACGAAACATTCAGTCAATTACTGGGCATAAGGAACATGTATTTGCGTCGATGCGCGGTTCAAGCAATGCCTATATCAGCAAGGCGACGTTGGTACAGATATTCCACCGGCTTGGATACAAAAATGTGCAGTGTGCGCATGGATTTCGAGCATCGGCGAAAACCTTGCTCATGGAACAACCTGAGCTACGCTATTCTGACATCGTCACAGAGTTACAGCTAGGTCATCGAATCAAAGACACACATGGCGGGGCTTACAACAGACTTGATGAAATCGATACTAGGGTACAGATGATGCAAGATTGGGCAGATTATATAGATGAGCTTCGAAGTCGTTAGAGAGTTATTTTAGTGTCAAGAACCATATTTTTTTGCTTTTATTTATGGCTCTTTGAAATGTATTTTACGAAAGTTCACAGGGGACATGCCAGTAAACTGCTTAAACTGTCGACTAAAGGCACTATGATCACCATATCCACAATTTAAGGAGACTTGAGTCACTGTTAGCTTATGATTCGCTAATAGTCGAATGGCATGCTCTAAGCGCATTTTTTGTACAAACTGAATGGGTGACATATTGAGTACTGCTTTGAAGGTACGCTCCAATTGCGATTGACTAAGATTTGCCAATTTCGCCAATTGACCAATATTAATCTTTTGATCAAGATTGTCTCGTACGTATTGATCTACGCTTGCCAATCGAGCGTGTTTGCGTAATATCCGCTCGTTATCTTCATCAATATCTACTGATATACCTACCATTGCTACAATATGATTTTTTACATCATAGACGGGGATTTTTTGCGTGATACACCATCCCAGCTGTCCTGATGCATAGCTATGAAGTTCTAGTTTATCAATAATCTCCCTGCCTTCCCTTAACACTCTAAGATCCTGATTGAGATAATCCTTGCCTTGAGACTTCAAAAATACTTGCTCTGTAGTCAGTCCTATTAGTGCTTTTTTGTTTTTAAGCCCGCTACGTCTAATGAGCGTTTTACTGACTAATCGATAGCATGCTTGGTCATCTTTAACAAAAAATACCACATTTTTCATAGTATCAAATAGAGGCATCAATAACGATATATTGCCAACAAACTCATCAAAATTGGCTGGTTGATACGTCTGTAGGTGTTTTGACAGTTCTTTTGTAGGTACTTCTAATACTAACGGCCGCATCGGTATATTCCCATATAGCATCTCAAGCTTGTCGTTGAGCTTTTCAATTATTTTAGGGTGCTACACAATATTTATACTCCTAAATATCTTTATAACCTGTGCAGAAATGCGCATTTATTCATATAAAAACATCAAGACTGCTTTTCTGAAAAACGTCATTCTATATTTACGCCTTGTTCATTTATGAATAACGCTAACAGTATATTAACTCACGGATGAATCAGGTAGGCAGTCATGTTTGATACGCTTTTCACTCTTAAGATTATTGATTCGCATACTGGCGGTGAACCTACTCGTATGGTGTATGCAGGATTTCCTGAGCTTAGTGGGCAATCTATTCAAGAAAAACTTCAGGACTTCAAACAGAATTTCGATCATTTACGTCAAAGTATTATCCTAGAACCTCGTGGTAATGATGTGCTTGTCGGAGCGCTTTTGTGCCCGCCTTCCGATCCTCGTGCCACGGCTGGCGTGATCTTCTTTAATAATCATGGCTATTTAGGTATGTGTGGCCATGGCACTATCGGCGTTATTGCATCTCTAGCTTATCAACAAAAAATAACCGCTGGTGATCATTATCTAGAAACAAGCGTAGGCCTAGTTAAAGCAACCTTACATGATGATGGTAGTTGTAGCGTCCAGAATGTCCCCTCTTATCGCTACCAAAAACAAGTAGAAGTTCAAGTACCTGATATCGGTCCTATCTATGGAGATATCGCTTGGGGTGGTAATTGGTTTTTCTTAGTCAACGATCATAAGCAGGCTATTGAAGCCAATAATGTTAAGGCGCTTACTCAATTTAGCATACAGATTAAAAAAGCACTTCATAAGTCTGGAATCACGGGTGCTGACAATAGCGAAATTGATCATATAGAACTTTTTGGCAAGAGCGATCTCGCCGGCACTAACAGCAAAAACTTCGTATTATGCCCTGGATCTGCCTACGATCGCTCTCCTTGTGGTACTGGAACCAGTGCCAAATTGGCTTGCTTAGCCGCAGACAATGTACTCGCACCTGGTGAGACTTGGTATCAGCAAAGCATCATTGGCAGTGTCTTTAGTGCCAGCTATCAGCCTATTGATGTACTTAGTCATCATAGCTTTCTTCATAACCACCCTATCAGTACTATTATTCCCACGATCCGAGGGTACGCCTACGTATGTGCAGAGACCTCTCTCATCGTTCAAGACAGCGATCCGTTCAAATGGGGTATTTCTTTATAAATACCAGTTTGTATAGCTTCTAGGAAGTAACCAATCATTGCTCAGTAAGGTCAGAAAAGCGAGACTCTCATGGACACACAAGTGTTTGATATACATATCATCGGTGGTGGCATTATCGGGCTATGTGCTGCGGTTACCCTACAGTCTCGCGGGGTAAAAGTTGCAATTTTGGAAGCCGATAAAATTGCTCGCGGTGCAACTTATGGCAACGCAGGTCACATTGCCACTGAACAGGTTTTCCCTATTGCTGATGCCAGTATCTTACGACATGTTCCTGCCATGCTACTCAACCCTGAAGGGCCTCTGCGTATAGATTGGCGCTACCTTCCACGCTTAGCACCATGGGCATTCAAGTTATTACTTAATATGCGTACCGAACCATTTGCACGCAGTCACCAAGCGCTTTTGGCACTAAATGCACAGAGCCTTCAAGCTTGGCAAGACTTTACCAAAGTGTGGCAGTTACATTCTTGGGTACAAATACAAGGATCTGTATTAACTGCAGAGACGCCCAACAGCCTAAAAGTGCTGACTGAACACGGCCAACGCTTAAACAGTTTAGGGGTTTCTAACAACCTACTCTCACAATCAGCACTGACAGATCTTGAGCCTGCGTTAAAAGACAATCAACTGGGTGCTTTGTTTTTTCCAAAGACAGGTCATATCACTAATATAGAAGCCATTACCCATAAATTAAGCACTATTTTTAGATCGCTTGGTGGTCAAATTTATGAGAATTGCCGTGTTCTGAGCGCGGAAGTAATAACTGATGGTATTCGTCTGACGACAACACAAAAGCAGCTTCATGCCAGCAAAGTTATGCTCGCAGCAGGGGCGCATTCTAAAGCCTTAGCAAAACAGCTAACAGGCATCTCAGTACCAATGGATACAGAGCGAGGCTATCACCTGATGCTTCCTAACGAAAGTCAGCGTCTCACCATCCCTATTTCTAGCATGGACCGTCGCTTTATTATGACACCAATGGAAAAAGGGCTGCGCTTGGCTGGCACTGTTGAGTATGCAGGACTTGAGGCGCCAGCAAACATGAACCGTGCGAATATGCTGTTAAAACAAGCTCAAGCAATGCTAAACACCCCACTAGATAGTGATAGAAATGCGCAATGGATGGGGTTTAGACCTTCTACAGCAGACTCACTACCAATCATAGATAGACGTAATTCAGTCTTTTTAAACTTTGGTCATCAGCATCTAGGTCTGACCCAAGCTGTCGTAAGCGCACAGATGCTGTCTCTTATACACATCTGACGCTGCCGACGATATGCAGTGTGTAGA
>CAJXUF010000029.1 GCA_913061175.1 uncultured Psychrobacter sp. | reverse complement strand
TTGGTGTTTGATGCCGATAGGTCTAGATTTTTATCATCGCTCATAACTTACTCTTACTTTCACAAAATTTAAGCATTGCTAAAGGCAGACTTATTTACTCATAGCCTGTTTATTTGGATTAACGTACGCCACTTTGGTTTGTACCATTGTTAGGCGGGAATACCAATTCAACGCGCTGATTACCACCAGCGGTTGCTTCAATATCACCTGCTTTTAGGCTATAACGGATAACATTGCCAGCGAAGCTTGCACCATTTTGAACCAGTTTTGCATTGCCAGTTAGTGTAATAATCCCAGACACTGCGTTGTAGTCAATCTTGTTAGCCTGCCCTTTTGCCAAGCCCTTTTCTTGCGTGACTACTTGCTGCATAGTCGCTGGACGGCCAGTTGCTACTGCTGAGTTAATGCTACGCTGCTGAGAAAGATTGACCGTGATGTTATCAGCCGTCATCTTAAACGTACCTTGAGTAATAATGACATTACCTGCATAACTGGTCACGCCGGTACGCTCACTATAAGTAGCTTTGTCCGCTAGCAATTTAATCTGCTGATTAGAATCTGATGGCAACGCGTGACTATATAGCGGTAGCGCCAATAACATTACCATTGGTAGTGCGCGCAATTTGTGCAAGCAGAGTGACGATGCGCGTAAAGTAGGCAAAAATTTAAGTTTCATATAAATAACTCATTTCATAATAGGTGGTAGGATTTGCAAACTTTATGCTAGCTGCTATTTTTTGACACAGTAAATAAAAAAGACTTTGATTAAAATAATGCTTTGTCTTGGCGTTCAGATGGAGAAAAGGCAACAGCAACTTGGCCAAATTCATACTCTCCCGTCTCAAGATTGGCAGTCATACTAGAGGCTTCAAATCGATTCATGCCTTGTTCGATTTTCACAGGCGCGTCACTGTATACTTTGCCTGATTTCGTATTACCTTTTAGCGTACTACCAGTCACTTTTATCGGTTCGATATCAGGGGTACTCTTATTGCCTTCGCTCACCAGTGTAAATCCACCTGATAAACTAAGCTCCCCTGTCTGTTGACTGATGGCTGCACTGCCCGCTTGAATACGATAACGTTGCTCTGCAGATGGTTCCCAATTCATGGTAATACCTGACATTTCATCCTGATTGGTCTCAGGATTATGTGTCAAAGATTCAGCAGTAAGCTCATATTCGGTTTCGCCCTGCTCATTGGTCTGCACGGCTTTGATATCAGTGGCTTCATAATCGACATCTGTCGTTTCAATATTGACTGGCGGCGTTACGTTGCCTTGCTGTTGAAAAAACCAACCCGCAATACCGGCAATAATTAAGGCTAATACAATTAAGACACGTGTATTCACGACTGTTTATCCTGAGTTTGCGCCTCATCAAGCGTGTAATGCGCGATAAAGTCTTGATAATGTCCATGACCTTTTAAAATCAGATCACATATCTCGCGCACCGCTCCAGTACCGCCAGCACGAGTCGTTACCATGTCACTGCGCTTGATAACTTCAGCATGTGCATTAGGTACGGTTGCCGCAAACCCTACTGTTTGCATCGCTTTAATATCTGGTAAATCATCGCCCATATAGGCACAGTCGGCAGCAGTGATATTCATGGCAGGATCTAGAGAAGACAGCAGCTCGTTTAGCGCAACAAGCTTATCATCACGGCCTTGCACCACATGGTTGACGCCCATTTCTGCTGCGCGCTTGTTCACCATTGCACTACTACGACCCGTAATAATGGCTGTCAAAATACCGTAGCGCGCTAGAGACTTAACACCCACACCATCCTGTACGGAGAACGCTTTGGTCTCAACACCGTTAGCATCATAAATAATTTGACCATTGGATAAAATACCATCGACATCCATGACCAATAGTTTTACTTGTCCGGCTTTCTGTATCAAGTCCTGCATTATTTGTCTCTTTTTAATATTTATTTTCGAAGCGTTATTCTATATAGCTTAACTATTTCAACGGCAACTCACAAACCTTATTTGACCCCAGCTTGCAGCAAATCATGCACGGTAATAATAGCTTCTAAACGATCTTCATCATCAATAATCAATAACTGGCTAATACTACTTTCATTCATGACACTAAGCGCATCTGACGCACGCATCGTTTTACTAATATGGCGTGGATTGCTGACCATCACTTCATGCATTGGCGTTTGTAGATCGATGCCTTTTTCTAACCCTCGGCGTAAGTCACCATCTGTGAACACACCGACGACCTTATTGTTATCATCAGTCACTACGGTCATGCCCAATCGCCCAGCAGACATGGTAAATAAAGCTTGTTGCAATGGGGCCTGCTGATGAATCAAAGGCAAGTCTTCTGAGTTGGTATGCATCAAATCTTCAACACGCGTTAATAGCTGACGACCCAGGGCACCAGCAGGATGCGATAATGCAAAATCTTCAGAAGTGAAATTACGGGCATGTACTAAAGCAACCGCCAATGCATCTCCAAGCGCTAAAGTAGCCGTCGTACTGGAGGTAGGCGCTAGATTAAGTGGACAAGCCTCTTGCGATTGACCGAGTGTCAATACAATATCAGCTGCTCGCGGTAGCATACCGCGCTTATCACGACTGATACTGATGAGAGGGATATTTAGATGCTTAACAACTGGCAGTAGCATCTTAATTTCATCTGACTCACCTGAGTTTGAAATAGCAAGCAGCACATCGCCTTTCACAAGCATCCCCAAATCACCATGCCCTGCTTCACCAGGATGCATAAAAAAAGCAGGCGTACCAGTTGAGGCAAAGGTCGCTGCAATTTTGCGTCCAATTAGCCCTGACTTACCCATGCCCGTAACCACTACTCGACCCTTACAAGTCAGAATGATGTCACATGCTTGTGCAAATCTGTCGTCAATCTGCTCTGTTAGTAGTGCTAACGCAGATATCTCTGTGTTAATGGCCTCGATAGCAGTGGTAATAAATTGCTCATGGGTTAAGTTGTTTTTGGTATCACTCATGAATCCGCTCTATTTTTATAATGAATCAATACGCTATTTTACTACACTATGTTTCATATTAGTAATGGTCTACAAAATCTACACTAATATAGTGCTTCTTACTGAGCAAAGAGCATGCTGCTATCTATACAAAAAAAACCCACTATTATCAGCAGGTTTTAAACGAATAAATCATGTCTTAATATTTTTTTAGACAACATGCTTGGTTAATGCAATACGTTAGCTGTTGCTATCATTAGAACCATCGTTTGGCTTATCTTCGAAACCTGAATTATCTGCCGTGGCATCAAACCCACGATCTTGACCGAAGCCACCACGCTCAAACCCGCGCTCTTGACCTTGTCCAAAGCTACCTCGTTCAAAGCCACGATCCTGACCTTGGCTAAAACCACCACGATTGAATCCACTACGACTCGATGCAAAACCACGTTCTTCAAAGCCGCCAGCAGCAGGGTTGCTACCACGTTCAAAACCACCGCCTTGATATCCAGTCGGTGCTGCGCTCTGAGGCTGAGCACTTGTACCTGTCGTCGTACTACTACGTGGGTTACGCGCTGGCACGACTGTTGAAATAGCATGCTTATATACCATTTGACTCACTGTATTTTTCAGGAGAACGACATATTGATCAAATGATTCAATTTGGCCTTGTAATTTAATGCCATTTACCAAAAAAATAGAGACAGGAATGCGATCTTTGCGCAGCGAGTTCAAGAACGGATCTTGTAAAGTTTGTCCTTTTGACATGAAATCTCTCCTAAATATTATATAGTTATGTTTTGAGTGCCAATTATTTTAAGTGTTAATTTAATTATAATGGCTAAAAGGTAGATACAATAAGGTGTTTTCTTTATAAAACGTATCTAAATAAATATTCGTTGCTCTTAAGTGATTCCACTTTATCGCGAATACGTTATTATTGTAAATAATTAAGTAACTAGTTGTTTCGTTAATACTTTCTGTCTACAAAAGTTTATAAACCAGATATCATAACAAAGCTCAACGCACTGAGCCAAATTATAACAGCTATCTATGTCAATTTTTGAAACTAATTGTGTTAGCTATCATTGTACCTTAAGACAAGTACTCTCGTGCTTCGGCCATGGTTTTAAACGTTTGTAATATCATACGACTGCTAGCATCAGCCTTGCTCTCAGATTCTGCTATCCCATTTGATGGTGCACTGGGCAATTGCATTACTTTTCTCAGCCATGTGTACTGACGTTTTGCTAGCTGTCTTGTAGCATATAATGCCTTATTTTGCATTTCCTGACAAGCAAGCGCCTCGGTCTCTTGGTTAGCCATGTTTGGTTTAGCAGCTGACTGAGCAACATTATCTGTGATTTCTTTTTTTCCGTTGACAGCTGTATGCTTTTCAAAAGCCTCATAAAATTGAGCTTTATCCAGATGAGGTTCATCAAATATCGGATGATCAAGGTGCACCAAGTATTCTAGTACTTGCCTGTAGCCCACACAGCGCATCGAAGGCATATTAGGCGTGAGCGGATACTTTTTTAGTAAGTCTATGACTTCAGTCACCAGCCCTTCATTCCACATGATATCTAGGCGTTGTTCGATACGATCATGTAGCCATGGACGATCTGGCATTACCGATAGCGCGTGCCACTGCTGATTCGGATTATGTGCCAATGCTTGCTTTGGCTTGCGCTGCCAGTCACTTATTGGAATATTTGTTTGTAGATAGACTTCAACTGCTCGCGTGATACGCTGAGTATCAGTAGCATTCAAACGCTCATGGCTTATAGGATCTATACTCCCCAAATAATCATATAGAGCGCTAATACCTTCCTCTTGACGCCACTGCTCTACGCGCGCGCGTACGCTGTCATCGCTATCGGGCACAGGAGACAATCCATCGAGTAGCGCCATGTAATACATCATGGTGCCACCTACTAATAATGGTATTTTGCCATTTCTGTGACACTCATTAATGAGACGAGCAACATCACTGACAAACTCAGCCACGCTATAGCTTTGCATAGGATCAATGATATCGACCAAATGATGTGGATAACGCGCCAACTCAGCCGCTGTTGGCTTGGCTGTGCCAATATTCATGTCACGATATATCAGCGCTGAGTCCACAGAAATTAATTCAAAACGACCTGTATCGTATAGCTCGTACGCCAGTGACGTTTTACCACTAGCGGTTGGTGCCATGAGACAAACTACGCTGTTATCCGTCAGTTTGTGAGGTAGGCTATCAGACGAATGTTGCATAAAGTGGCCTTTCATAATATATGGATAACTCAGATATCGATTGGTTTAATTGTTTTAAGATGTTGTAATTTTTTTCAAAAATTCAGGATAGCATTAGCTTTACTAAGCGGTGACTATCTACCCTCTTGATAGCATTGTTCATGAGTATTTCAGTAAGATCATTCAAGAAAACCATTGAATCTTGCGCAGACATTTGCGTATTGACACTAATAAGTTGCTGATTAATCTCAGTAGCACTGTTTGGTAATGTATCCTTTTTAAATACTTTATGACTAGATGTAAGTGATTCAAACAACTGGTTTATTTTAGACTGCCAATCTTTAGCACTTATCAGTACACACTGCCCTTGGTGATAAAATAACAGCCAAGGTAGCTGTTTGTCCTCTGCGTTTGAGTCAATACCAATAGCCTCTACGTTTTCAATAATATCTAAGCAAATTGGTAAAGATGCAGAGGTAGCTCCTACAGCGGAATAATGTGAAGTGCTGTTGTTACTGTTGTTACTTTGGTCTGATCGTTCATTGATATGAGGTTGCACTGACTCTTGCAATAAAGGATTTTTCGAAAATGATTGGTTTGCAGTAGACTGGTAAGACTGTCTAGTAGACTCTACTTGATTATTCTGCCTTAGGTTATTAGTAGGCTGAATAATCAAGATGGGCATTTCAGAAGAACGACTTAAAGAAGCATCATTATTTGCCCGTTCCGCAGATTTGTATTGACTATCAGTTTCGGTCGTCGCTACGGACGCAGATGCAGACTCAGACCCAAACTTAGCTACATCAATCGTTTTCAACTGCGTACGAACTGTATGGCCTAAGTGCGCCATAATATTATTCAATGGACTGATTTTGATACGTTGTTTAGATGGATGCACATTGATATTTAACCACTGATTTGGCAAATCAAAATACAGTGCATACCCCATACCTGCTAGCTGCGCACCTTGTGCCAGTTGACGTATCTGATTGCTAATCAACGCTTCTTTTACCAGCCTACCATTTACATAAATCAGCTTTGGTAAATCAGTTTTTTCATGATGCAATGGCCATAACCAGCCACTAATCGCTGCTTGATTAACATTGCTATCATCGTACGCTACAGACGACTGTACCAGACTCGACAAATCTATCGATATTGCTAATGCATTATCTGTTAATACCATACCCGTTGCTTGTTCCAACCGCGGCAGTGGCAAGCGACTGTTATTATTATCATTGTTACCACTAATACTCATAGTACTTGCAGATAATGATAGCCGCTGTTTATTGTCATGAGAAAGCGTCAAAGCAACATCAGCACGCGCCAGTGCGACTTCACGGACGATGGTTTCGATATGACCAAACTCAGTAGCAATAGATTTTAGGTTGCCACGGCGTGCAGGCACGTTAAAATACAAATCTTTTACGACAATCGTGGTACCACGATTATGGACAACTGGTAACAGCTTTGGTGTGTCATCTAATACGCCAGCGACCTGTAATTGACGACCGATACCGCTCTCATCATGACTACTGGTTAAGGTTAAACGCGAGACAGCAGCCATCGCCGCTAACGCCTCACCCCGAAAACCCAACGTCGTAATACCATGCAAATTAGCAACGTCAGCAACCTTACTGGTCGCATGACGAGTGATGGCCATGACCATATCATCAGGGTGAATGCCCACCCCATTATCTACTACCTCAATCAGGCCCATACCGCCTTGAGTGATGCGCACTTCAATATTGGTCGCGCCAGCATCGATGGCATTTTCAAGCAACTCCTTGACCACTGCTGCTGGACGTGTCACCACCTCACCTGCTGCTAATTGATTGATTAGCAGTGGCGATAGTTTTTTAATACGGGTATTAGGATGATTATCTGGCATAGATATATGTCATGTTTTTGGAAAGTAGCGATTGGTGTAATTTAGATATTCATTTAGATGATAAGTTGCGATAGATCCAAGCCCTGCGCTTGACCTGCCTTTGACAACCTCAACTGCACTTGGCGAGCTTCAGTGCCGTTATCATCGCTGACACTTTGGGTCATATCGATGAATAACGTGGGCGGCGGAAGATAGCTATCAGCGCGGCTAGCCCATTCGATGATGACTAGCGCTTCAGGCTCATCTAGATACTCATCAAACCCAATAAAAGACAGCTCTTCTGGATCTTGCAGACGATATAAGTCTGCATGATAAACTGGTTTGATGGAACCATCTTTTCGCTGAATACTATAGGGCTCAACCAAGGTATAGGTTGGGCTTTTCACCGCACCTGTATGACCAAGCGCTTGTAACCAATAACGCGCTAGTGTCGTTTTACCAGCGCCCAAGTCACCTGCCAGCCACACGCTACCTGTCAGTGACAAGGTCGCTAATTGCTCAGCCAATGCTTGAGTATCTTGCTCAGAGTTTAGTATCAGAGTCTTTAGGTATTTGCCATTTTTTATAGATTGACCATCACACATCAGACTGAACCTGCTTGTACTTGCTCTGCCTGAACCTGCATGATCACGGTTGGATTGGTAAAGCTTTCACCGCGAATCAGCTTGGCATACAGCTCAGAGTCAGTCCACTCAGCACGAACCTGCTCACTGAATTCAAAGTCTTCTAAGACTAGTTTACCCATTTGATCGTTTGCAACATCATCAGCAAAACACTGCGCATACCCTGTCGCCGTCTCATGGGCAATCACTGAGTATACGCTGACATCAGCTTCACCATTTTGCATTTGTGTCTGTCGCAGTATTTCTTGGGCCCAAAAAAATATCACTCGTGAAAACTGCTCTGCCGATGGTGAAACTGGCAAGCTTATCCAACGTGCGCTAAATTTCTTACACGCTGCGACATACTCAGGATCATCTTTGTTCCAAAAACAAATAGCATGATCAAAGCTATCAATAATGTCCTTGATCGAAGACTTTAGTAGACCAAAGTCATAAACCATTTGCCCATGGTCTAAACGAGTGGCCTCAAGGATCAACTCAATCTGATAGCTATGGCCATGAATCGAGTGCTTACAACGCTCAGAACTACAGTTACGAACGATGTGAGCATTTTCAAATTTGAACAGTTTACGAATACGCATAATAATTTGACCAAAACAGTAAGCACTATAGTGCTAAATGTTAATAAATAAGAGTTTGCCGCGTTTATACACCGGTTTATGACTCATTATAGCAAATCGCCATGTATCCGTAAGTAAGCACTTATTAATACAATGATTGATTGAACGAATCAATTGACAGACTAGGACTAACCGTATTAGGGTTGCTCGTCATTCTGCGCAAAGAACACTTAGCGAAAACTATAAACGATTTGAATGATAATTGAATCGTAGACGAATTGTGCGAGCGCTATCTATTACTAAAGCTTAAGCCTATACTCTATTCAGTAAACAGCTATGTTAGCTGTATTCACACTGTCTTGAATTCGCTTAACGTGGCGTAATGAGTAGTGTGCTGTAAAAAAGGAAACGATGATGAGCAAAGGTCAAGATAGTAAGAAGAACGTTAAGAAAAAGCCCCTTTTGACTGCTAAAGAGAAGAAAGCTGCCAAACAAGCCAAGAAAGACGACAACGGTAGCATCCTAGGCAAACATTAATAATCAATATGCCAATCTGACCTAACCGTTTGATTGGTATTTTTTCGGTTCGTCATTGGCCTTTAGCTAAGCACTGTCTTTAATTAAGCTTAGGTTTTTATTAAGCTCCGCGCGGAGCAAACATAATAATCGCCATTCCTAATAGCGCAACTATCGAACCCACTATGTCCCACATGGTTGGTCGTATACCATTGACCGTCCATAACCATAAAATCGCCATGCATATATAAACACCACCATATGCAGCATAAACCCTGCCCGCAGCAGTCGGATGTAATGACAGCAGCCAAACAAATGCAACCAAACTCAGCGCACCAGGTATCAGTAGCCAGATTGACTTACCTTCTCGCAGCCACAGATAAGGCAGATAACATCCTGCTATCTCAGCCAATGCAGTAAGCGCAAATAGCCCAACCGTCTTTAATTCTGTCAAAAATTACTACTCCTCGACCGTAATCAATCCAGTCAGATATGGTACAGCATTGCCAGAAATAAGCACTCTATCTCCTGTCACGATACAGTCAAGCACGCCGCCTCGACTAGATGCTTGATAAGCAACTAATTCATTTTTAGCTAAATGCTCCGCCCATAAAGGTGCAAGTCCAGTATGAATCGATCCCGTTACTGGATCTTCATCACCACCATTTGCTGGCCAAAAGTATCTAGAGACAAAATCGTAATCATGATATTTTTCTGAGGTTGCCTCACAAGTTACCACCACATCATAAGGCGCTAGCTGCTTCAACTTCTCATTATCACGTACAACATTCAATACATCAGATTCAGAGTCATAAATGACGAAATACGCTTGAACATTACGGTAAACTTTAGCAGGAGCAATGGATAAACCAGATAGTAAACTATCAGGAATGTCATCAACTTTTTCAGGCTTTCTATTAGGGAAATCCATTTGTATCTTGCCTGATTCTGTTTGGACAATGGTCATTGTGCCAACAGCTTTGGCTAAAAATTTAATCGACTGTACGTTTGAGTTTTTATTAAACAGTACAAAGGCAGCAGCTAAGGTCGCATGACCACAGAAGTCAATTTCAGTCAATGGTGAAAACCAGCGGATATGATAAACACCGTTATCATCAGCAACGATAAAAGCCGTTTCAGATAAGTTATTTTCAGACGCAATAGACTGCATCAAATTATCATCTAACCATTCATCTGTGACGATGACAGCAGCAGAATTACCTTTGAATACAGTATCAGTAAAAGCGTCAATGACGTTTACCTCTAGTTGCATGTGATGTTCTCATTCTTAGTTATATTAGTTGTACTTTTATCGTTGTTGTCGGGCAAAAGCAGCTGGCCTAATGTCTATAAAAAAGTAATATAGTATCTGTTTTAGCAACCGTAATTTAGATGACGACCTATAGTAATAACAACCGATAGTAGCAAGAACGTAATGTCACCGCTAGCTCTCATTACTTAGACATAAAAAAAGCCTATCTATATAAGACAGGCTTTTCTAAATCAAACTCGTTATTTAAATATCAAACTCAAGCGCTCTATCACCTTCGCTATCTTTGATACGCGTTGGCAGACCAATCTTATTTAGTAGATTGATAAATGGCTTGGCATCTAACTCTTCGACGTTGACCATTTTGCCTGCATCCCATTCGCCAGTTGCGACCAGTATCGCAGCAGCAACAGGTGGTACGCCTGCGGTATAAGAAATACCTTGGCTACCAACTTCGTTGTAAGCATCTTTATGATCTGAGACGTTATAGATAAAGACTTCGCTATCAACACCGTTAATCTTGCCTTTGACCTTATCACCAATGCAGGTCTTGCCTGTATAGTTCGGTGCAAGTGAGCTTGGATCTGGTAGTACTGCTTTAACAACTTTTAGTGGCACAACTTCTTGACCTTCAGCAGTCATCACTGGCTGCTCAGATAGCAATCCTAAGCTCTGTAGGACGGTGAAGACATTGATATAGTGCTCACCAAAGCCCATCCAAAAGCGAATGTTTGGTACATCTAGATTGGCTGACAATGAATGTACTTCATCATGACCGCTTAGATAGCTGTTTTGCACACCCACAACTGGCAAATGGTCCGTACGTTTGACTTCAAACATTTTGTTAGACTGCCACTTGCTGTCTTGCCAAGAGTAAACCGTACCGGTGAACTCACGGAAGTTAATCTCTGGATCAAAGTTGGTCGCAAAGTATTTGCCATGGCTGCCCGCATTGATATCAATAATATCGATATCCGTCACAGATCCTGCATCCATCATGTCATAGCCAAGACGCGCATAAGCGTTGACCATACCAGGATCGAACCCTGCACCTAAAATGGCAGTGACATTGTTGTCTGCACAGCGCTCTTTACGTTGCCACTCATAGTTGTTGTACCACGGCGGGGTCTCACAAATTTTACGTGGGTCTTCATGAATAGCCGTATCTATGTAGGCAGTACCTGTCTCAATGCAGGCTTCTAATACGGTCATATTGATAAATGCCGAACCAACATTGATGACTATTTGTATTCCAGTGTCTTGTATCAGCTGCACAAGTGCTTGGCTGTCCATCGCATCGACTTGATGCGTATGCAAGACCGCAGCCTGCTTAAAGCTGTCTTTTTCTTTTACACTTTGGGCGATGGCATCGCATTTGTCTTTTGTACGTGAGGCGATATGAATCTCACCAAGTACATCATTGTGCATCGCACATTTATGCGCGACCACTTGAGCGACACCGCCTGCTCCGATGATCAGTACGTCTTTTTTGTTGGGCTTAGCTTGTTGGTTTGTGTTCAATGAACAATCCTCCTTTGTGTCCCTGTCGATACCATTGATAGCGGCTATGCAAAACAGAAACGAGTGAATGATATGCGTGAATTAAAAAGGAAGACCGAGGAAAACCCACGCACCCGTCGGGCAAATAATACTCCATTATTTGCCCGACGCGATTATAACAATTTTTATTCCCTTATCGGTAAAAAATAATGTATCAATAGCAGATACCTTAAAATCACCCATTATTAAGACTAAGCCTTTGTTTTCTAATGTAGAAAAGTCTTGAAAGTATCCCGTTAAGACAAGCTGGCTTTATAATCTTGATAATCAAACTCACGCTGGATATCGATACTGCCATCCAATCGGCGGATAACTATCGCTGGCATGTTGACACCGTTGAACCAGTTTTTCTTAACCATTGTATAACCAGCAGCATTACCAAAGGCAATCTTATCGCCTATCTGAAGATTACTCGGTAATGCATACTCACCAAAGATATCACCTGCCAAGCAAGAACGACCATAGATAATGGTATGGTCTGCCGACTCAGCATCAGCTTCAGACGGTGCAGCTTCTGCAGGATTGCCAATAGGTGCAATATCGGCAGCTGTATGGTTAATCGCAGCAATCGGTGCTGACTCACGATAAATCAGTAAATCAAGCATATGCGCTTCGATAGAAGCATCAACGACTGCTAGGTTCTTTTCATTATGCATGGTATCTAATACGGTGGTCACCAACGTGCCTGCACCATGAATACTGGCTTCACCTGGCTCAAGATACACTTGCACGCCATAGGTTTCGCTAAACGCTTTCAAACGTGCAGCCAATTTTTCTAATGGATAGTCAGGCGCGATAAAGTGGATACCACCGCCCAAGCTCACCCACTCAAGTTGGGCTAAGATACCACCAAATCTAGCTTCGATATCAGCCAAGCTTTCACTAAAGGCTTCAAAGCTGTCATTCTCACAATTGTTGTGAATCATGACGCCAGTGATATCGCCAAGTACTGCTGCAATTTTATCTTTATCGTGCTCACCAAGACGGCTAAATGGACGCGCAGGATCGGCAATCAAAAACGATGAGTTACTGGTCTTAGGGTTGAGTCGTAGACCTACAGGTATATTTTGCGCGGCGGCTTGCGCTTTAAAAGCGTTAAGCTGTGAGATTGAGTTAAAAATGATTTTATCCGCATAGTTTAGTACTTCAGGGATTTCGTCTGCACTATAGGCGACGCTATAAGCGTGCGTTTCTTTTTTATCGCTGCTACTGGCATCATCGTTACTGCCAAAGGTCTCATAGCCCAATCTGACCTCGTTGAGTGAAGATGAAGTCGTGCCATGCAGATAAGGCTGCATCACATCAAACACGCCCCATGTGGCGAAGCATTTTAGTGCCAATAATGCTTTTGCACCAGACAGCTCACATAGTCTTGCGATGATTTTCATATTGGCGACGATGGCCGCTTCATCAAGCACGTAGTAAGGCGTTGGTGGCAATGTCGCGTTGATAGAATTCTCTAGATTTTTTGCATTCATAATAGATTACCTAATAGACACTCTGCTGTTGCTATCTTGACAGACAGATATAAATATTTGCGCTATAGTAGACTAAATTCATTATAATTAGAATATCTTATGGCACTCTCAACCGATTATTCCACCTCAGCCAGTCGATCCCATTCATCACAATTGGATCCGAAAAACATAGATTTGACTTATCTAGATCCTGATGCGCGTGCCGTGTTGGATTTTTGGTTTGATAAAAACAATGAAGCTTACTGGTTTGAACAAAACGATCGTTTTGATAAGCAGATACAGGATAAGTTTGGTGACCTTTGGCATGCAGCAAAGCAAGGCGAATGTGTCAGTTGGCGTATCGCAGAGTCTTCATTGGATGGTAATAGCTCGATAACGGCGTTGGCAGGACGCTTGGCAGAAATTATTGTGCTAGATCAGTTTTCACGCAATTTATGTCGCGGACAAGCTAGTGCATTTGCGCAAGACGGTATGGCATTAGCACTCGCCCAAGAAGCCATTCAACAGCCTTATTTTGATACTCTACCGATGCAATGGCGTAGATTTATTATCATACCGTTTATGCACTCTGAATCGGCCATGATTCATCAGCGTTATCTACCGCTATTCGAACAATTAGATGATGCAAACACATTAGATTTTGAACATCGTCACAAACAAATTATCGATCAATTCGGGCGATATCCACATCGCAACGAGGTACTAAATCGCGACTCAACCGAAGATGAAAAGAACTTTTTAAAACAGCCTAATTCATCGTTTTAGGCCACATTCCTAGTATTGTACGAAGATAATTAAAGTTATTACACAAAAAATTATTACATAAAAAGAAGGTCTGAATCATATCACTGGTTCAGACCTTCTTTTTTACGACAAATATTTAGAGAGTATTAAATACTTATTAGTAATTTACCTTACCAGTAGTAAACGTAAATGACTGCTGCTCTAATGTTTTATCGTCAACCAAAATATCAAAGCTGACCTTATATTTGCTATTACCATAAAGTCCACAATTACCACCTTTATTACTACCTGATTCACAGCTTTTGAGCGCATCCGTTAATGGCAAAATAAATGCTTCATTCGTTGGTAGCGCATAATTCGTACCTTTGTACGGATCATTGTCAGAATCAAGCAATTGAATCGGTACATCTATATTACGCTGCACATCTCTGAATTTAACATTACTCACTTTAACTGTATCAGCGGATGGCATGTTGATATAAACCGGCTGTCCGATAGGATCAGTACGCAAATTGCGCCCAGAGCCTCTGACAGGATTTGGGGTTTCGTTATAAAGTGCAGTAACTGTCCCCGTCACATCTTGACATGGGTACGTAAAAACACCTTCAAGCGTTTTATTTGTCGTGGTTTTTGTTCCTGCAGCATTGCTTACCAAAACATAGCCTTTGTTGTTAGCAGCATTTTTACCACTAGGCGTATAGGTAACCATTCCTGTTCCTACTACGCCTGAGGTTGGTAACATTAAAGAGCGTAGATGATAAGGCGCTGACAACAACGACTTTGCCATAGAACTTGCCACAGCTTCTGTACTCAAAAAATTGCCTGCCGAACTGTAATAGACAGACTGGGCAATGTTTTCAGTGACACCATATTGAGAGTTACCATAGTCCGCATTGATCAATCGATCTGCCAGATCTAATCCACTGAAAAAAGGATTGTTAGAACCTGTCACACTAGCAATATCGCTGATTTCATTTTCAAAATGCGCGTTAAAGCTAGTTGGTGAGCTATTAGCAAATACATGTTTAATATAATTTGCGTGCTGAATAGTAATATCATCTAGTTCTGTATCAACGGATAGACCATTTAGACCACAACTAGTTCTTGCCAAACTAAACTGATTATTCGCACTTAATGCTGCTTGTACATTATTATCAGCTGACCCATTGCCATCAACGTTAGGATTACCACCACTTTGTTCAGTTGGTGTCGCTATAATCGGAGCGGAAATAATAGGTTCCGACGTGGTTGGCTGGGCTGTTTCATCGTTTTGTGAACTGTCTGGTGTATTAGCAGATGTAGAACTACTATCAGAATCTCCGCCTCCGCCGCAAGCGCTGAGAAATATCGTTAAAAATAGCACTGCCGCAAGATTTTTTTGAGAAGTATAAGAAGTCATCGCTCATCCTATAAAATAATAACCTGTTTGTGAAAAGCAATGAGAATCAAAATCAGTTACAGGGTGGTTAGTGGTTGATTTAACAGTGTTTTATTTCAATATAACGTCTATTGTATTACAATTTATGAACTTTTGCTCATTATTTTGTAAAAAAACCTGCTACTCGCGATTGCAAGTAACAGGTTTCTTTTTAGTCCTACAAATCAATACGATGTTTAATCTATTTTTAAGGCAAAGATATCATCTATAAAGTACGATTCCTTTGTAACCGCTATACAGTCACTTTTTCATGATCAATTTTCTACATTCACTTTGTCACAAACACTGTTTTATAGCTACTGTATTTCTAACGCTTTTCTTACTGGTGCAAAACTACGTCTATGCGTTGGCAAGACACCATATTTTTCGATTGCTTCCATGTGCGCGCGCGTCGGATAGCCTTTGTGTTTAGCAATACCGTATTCCGGATATTGAGCATCCAGTGTATACATCGATTCATCACGACTTACTTTTGCCAATATACTGGCCGCTGCAATACTAGTATGACGCGCATCGCCTTTTACCCACGCTTGACAATCAATCGCAGATGGCGCTACCTCTAACTTTTTAAAGCTATCATAGTTCAAATCAGGGCAACGATTCCCATCAAACAGTACTTCGACTTTTAATTGATCGAGCGACGTGCTGTTAACCTTTCCAGTAGTCGAAAAGTTTTTAAAAATCACTTCTAGTAATGATTCAGTACATAAGCGCATACCAAGCATTGTTGCCTGCAAGATATTCACCTGGTCGATCACTGCTGCTGGTATATCAGCGATGATATAACCGATAGCATGCTGCTGAACCAATGGATAAAGGATATCGCGCTTTTTTTCACTCAGTTTTTTGGAATCTGTCAGTATCGACAACGGCGTGTCTTTGAGCGGTTGTTCCTCAATCAATCCTGACCAGGTCGCAGGTAATATTGCCGCCGCCACATTGACACTACCTAGTAATGGCCCACGTCCTGCTTCATCAACGCCGATTTGCAGTATTGACTGCTCTGTCTCTTGGTTATCATAACTGAGATATTGGATAAGCAGCTCAGCGGTATTCATTTGCCCATATAAACGTATAGGCGCTGCTAACTGAATATACTGTCCTTTAACATCAATATGTTCGATATTAATATCAATCGTTTGAACTGAGTTTTCTGTATGTTGGTTGATATGCATAATGTTAGTAGGTCTTTCTCATTTAATTGGGATTAATAGTATCGGTATTTTGGATAAACCACTGTTCAATCACGCTATTTGCAGGCTCATGGTTACTTTGCTGTTGTAGCGACTGCTTTGTCACTAGTAAGTCATGTAATTGCTCGGCATAAGCGCGTGGTTGCAGCAATCGCATCACGGTGCGGCAGATATTGTCACCGCTCGCCTGCTCTTGAATCAGCTCAGGTACGATTGGCGCATTAGCCAATATATTAGGCAATGCCACATACGGTACTTTTACCAGACGCTTGGCAATTTGGTAAGTCAACTGATTTAATTGATAGACCACTACCATCGGCCGTTCAAGCAACATTGCCTCCAGCGTTGCTGTCCCAGATGCCAGCATCACGATATCTGATGCCGCCATGGCATGTTGGCTAAATTCTGGCTGGGTATCATCGTAGACCACTACAATTGCTGCACGCAGCTGCTCTGAGCGTTGGTCGATAACCTCTTGTACGATATATTGATGGTTTTGATCGACCGTTGGAATGATGAAGCACAGCTTAGGATCTAATAGGATTAACTTTTGGATACCATCAAGCATCAATGGCAGAATAGCTGTAATTTCACCGCGCCTAGAGCCTGGCATCACACAAATAAGCTGACTCACATCATCGAAGCGTTCAATAAAGAACTGCTGCAACCCATCGTTGTCCCAGACCAACTCACTGCGACGTTGATTGATTGGTGTATCGATCAGATTCTGATCAATGGTTCGCAGTAAGGGATGGCCCACACAGATCGCTGGATGGTTATGTCGCTCATAAACTGGCAACTCAAACGGGAATAGGCATAGCACCAAATTGGTCGCCGCTTTAATATTATGGATACGTGACTCGCGCCACGCCCAAATAGAAGGGCTGACGTACTGCACACAAAACACGCCTTGGGGCTTTAGTTTTTTGGACACGCGTAAATTGAAATCAGGTGCATCAATACCGACGAACCAATCAATATTAGCAGCCTTAAATGCGCTCAGTAGCTCGCGGCGCGCTTTGAGCAAATCCGGTAGCTGCGACATGACCTCAACCAGACCCATCACTGCCAAGCGCTCCAACGGAAAAATACTCTGTAGCCCTTGTGCTTGCATCTTTGTACCGCCCACGCCTACCCAGACAATATCATCACGTAGATTATTCATTTGCCGCATAAAATCTGCGCCTAAGCTGTCACCAGATACCTCACCTGCGACGATGCCTATCACTAGCGGCGTAGCATTTATATTTGCTACTTGAGAATCCGTCTCGGCTTGATGAATGAGGTCAGTATGGTGATGAGACGTAGCAGAATCTGTCATGACAAGCTCTCGATATTAGAAATACACAAAATAAAATAAACCGTTATTATAAAATATAACGTAATAAATCAGCGATACGGCCTCATGGATAATGTGCGCACTCATCCGTACTGTTTTAATCACACAGTTTGGGCCACCCTCGCTAATGTTGCTATCATACTTGACGATGGTACAAATAGCGAAATTCACGCATAAAATCTGAGCGTTATGCACCAAAAACTCAACCAACTCTTATTAATAGATAGAAAAACCAAATGCTAAACGTGCATTTAGAACGTCAAATATCACGCTAAGTCTCTATAAGTATAACTAAGTTTTAGTTTTCTCATTCCAGTTATCAGTCAATTAACTGCTCGACTACCCTTGTCAACCAACACTTTTGTCCGCATAATGATTATTCCTATAAATCAGCTAGACGATATATAACCATGACAACATCAGTTACCCATAATGCAGATATTGACGACGTGAATATTGAAAAATTTATTCCTTTGATTACCCCCGCCGAGCTAAAAGCCGAGCTGCCTCTGTCAGACGACGCGTATAACACCGTACTAAAAGGTCGTAATACTATTCAAGATATCTTGGATGGTAAAGACAAGCGTTTGTTTGTGGTCATTGGCCCTTGCTCTATTCACGATATCAAAGCCGCTCACGAATATGCCGATCGTTTAGCCGTATTGGCAAAAGAAATTGAAGACAGTGTATTTGTGGTCATGCGTGTTTATTTTGAAAAACCTCGTACAACGGTTGGCTGGAAAGGCATGATCAACGACCCTGACATGAATGACAGCTTTGATATAGAAAAAGGCTTGCGCACGGCTCGTAAATTGCTACTTGATCTGAATGAAAAAGGTCTACCTTGCGCGACCGAAGCACTTGATCCAAATACACCGCAGTACATCCAGGATCTAATCAGCTGGTCAGCCATTGGTGCACGTACTACTGAGAGCCAAACGCATCGCGAAATGAGCTCTGGCTTATCATGTCCAGTTGGCTTTAAGAACGGTACCGATGGTGGCATGACGGTTGCTGTAAATGCCATGCAAGCGGTTAAAGAAGGTCATAGCTTCTTAGGTCTATCATCAGATGGTAAAGTCTCTATCATCAAATCTAAAGGTAACCCTTACGCGCACGTGGTACTTCGCGGTGGTAATGGCAAGCCTAACTATGATGAAACTGCGGTAGCTCAAGTTGAAAATGAGCTGGCAAAAGGCAAGACCAATAGCAAGATTATGATTGACTCAAGTCATGCCAACTCAGGTAAAGACCCTTACCTACAACCGATGGTTATCAAAAACGTTGCCGAACAAATCCAAAATGGTAATAAATCAATTATCGGTATGATGATTGAGAGTCACTTAAAAGGCGGCAATCAAAAATTGACTGCTGATCTAAGCCAGCTTGAGTACGGCAAATCTATCACCGATGGTTGCCTAGACTGGGATAGCACCGTCACAGCATTACGTGACTTACGTGATATGGTAAAAGATGTGCTACCAAATCGCTAATAGCTATCCGCGATAATTTATCGTTGAGCAAACCATAAAAAGCCCCTTTTGCACTAATGCGAAAGGGGCTTTTTATTTCTGAACGTTTTATAAGAAATACTGTATTTTAAAACTTGGTTAGTAATGACCAGCAACGATACATGTTTCATTAATTGGTCAGAGCTAACTCTTTTCTCAATTAGCTATTTGCAGCACCTAGTACACTCTCTAAGCTTTCGAGCACATGCTTAGATGAGACATTCTTCTGTAAATCTACCAGCTGCTCATGCGCCATTTGACGACGAGGCTCAGCCAACGTATTCCAGCGAGCTAGTACTTGCAGTAAGCGTGATGCCAGTACAGGGTTAGCATCATCTAATTTCTGAATCACGCCTGTATACATCTCTAGACCTTCCGCCGTCCAGAGTACCGTCGGTTGCGAGCTAAAAGCACTGATAACCGAGCGGACACGGTTAGGCGTATTCCAATCAAAGTCCGTATGCGTCAGTAGCGACTTGACCATATCAGGCGTCACATCATCAGCCGCAGCTTGTACACTGAACCACAAATCGATGACCAGATCGTTTGCTTGGAAACGCTCGTAGAAATCAGTCAAGTACTTATCCGCATCTACCAATTGATGATTGACCATTGCCTTCAATGCATCAAAGCGCTCAGTCATACAGCTCGCATTATCATACTGCTGCTGTGCCCAGTCGGCTGCATCATCCACATTGGCAGTCAACGCCATATCAAGCACGACATTACGCAACGCACGAATGCCTCGTGCTTCAGCGCTGTCCTCATAAGACTGCATTGGCAAGTTGTTGTACAACTCAGCCCATTGGTCCTTTAACTTATCAGCTACTTGCTTATATCTGTCTCTTATACACATCTGACGCTGCCGACGATATGCAGTGTG
>CAJXUF010000028.1 GCA_913061175.1 uncultured Psychrobacter sp. | reverse complement strand
ACTAATGTATAACTTGCACTCGGTTTCCTTGTATCGAAATTATATTGAACTGACTGTACAACCGTCTACTTGGAACTGTTTTTTATAGCCACCTTTATACACGTATCAAACGAACACGCATAAAAAAGCAGCCACTATATGATGACTGCTTTTTTTCTGTTGCGACTATTTGTCTATTACGACATGAGCGTATATCTAGCTGATTAGATTTGGCAGTTTACTTGGTATTCTTTACCGTCAGCCCATTTCATCGCAAAGATACCTTTGTCACCTTTCATGTGCCATGCATAGACGACTTCTGGGTTTGAGTCATTTACATAGCTTGCGACTTCGCCTTTCACTTTACCGTTTAGGATGATTGGCTGCTCGGCCCATTTTACTTTTGGTAAGGTGACATTGAGCATCACTTGTTCTTTGTTGATAGATTGCTTAGCCATGATTTTGCTGTCATCGGTACAGGTGTATGGTGCTGGTGCCATACGATCATAGGCAGCGGTTACTTTTTCTGGAACTGGCGTATCAGTTGCATCTGGGGTAGTTGGTGCGGTAGTCGCACAAGCGCTCAGTAGGGCAAGGACTGGTAAGGTAGTCGCAATTTTAGTTATCATTTTCATAGTGCTCTCCAAAGCTTTTCGCTGATGTCATTTACTTGTTCTTAATGATGCGTTTAGCATATCAGGGCTATAGTAGCGAAAACGAACCATTTCAATGTTAGAAATTGTTCGTTACCTGTTAGCTTCGTTACCCAACCGCTGTCTAATGTAACTTGCAATTTGCGACAGGGTGAAAAGTAAGCCGTATTAATTATGAGATGCGCAACTATAAAATTAGCGCATAAAAAAGCGTCTATCAACGAGTGGCTGATAGACGCTTTTTTGTTTTACTTAACACGCTCTAGATTGAGCATGTATTTTTATACTATGAACATTACTTGCTATGAATACTACTTGGTTTTGCGCGGTGGCAGACCAGTATGCTGAGTCTGGAAATTGCCTTTACTCACTTTCTTCTTACTGTTTTTACCGACAGCATTTGTACCTGCTGCACCTTTAGCTGACACACTGTTGTTTGACGAGCCATTACTACGCTTCACTGAGTCATTGCCAACACGGCTATTCTTTTTGCGCGCTGATTGATAAGTATCTTGCGCGGCATCACGCCCTTCTAAACTGGCGTTAAATGGTGGAATCAAACAACCACGGTTTTTACCAATCAAGTCACTACGACCCATGTCTTGTAAGGCTTTACGTAGTAATACCCAGTTTTTTGGATCATGATAGCGCAAGAACGCTTTATGCAATTTGCGCTGCTTACCAGACTTGACGATATCCATGTCACCTTCATCACGGCTGACCTTATGTAGCGGATCTTTGTGCGTATGATACATGGTGGTCGCGGTCGCCATTGGGCTTGGATAAAACGCCTGTACTTGGTCAGCGCGGTAGCCATTACTTTTGAGCCAAAGCGCAAGGTTCATCATATCTTCATCTTTGGTACCCGGATGGGCGGCGATGAAGTAAGGAATCAGATATTGCTCTTTGCCTGCTTCTTGGCTGAACTGCTCAAACATGGCTTTGAATTGATCATAACTGCCCATGCCCGGCTTCATCATCTTCGATAGCACGCCTTCTTCAGAGTGCTCAGGCGCAATCTTGAGGTAACCACCGACGTGATGACTGACCAATTCTTTCACATATTCAGGATCTTTCACTGCCAAGTCATAACGTAAGCCTGAAGCAATCAGGATCTTTTTCACGCCTTTGATATCACGGGCTTTGCGATATAGCTTGGTCAAATTACTATGATCAGTAATCAGGTTTTCGCAGACATCAGGATAAACACAAGACGGCTTACGGCAGTTCTTCTCAATCGTTTCATCTTTACAGCTGAGGCGATACATGTTGGCAGTCGGGCCACCAAGGTCAGATATCACACCAGTAAAGTTCGGTGCGGTATCTCGAATTGCTTCTACTTCGCGCAAGATTGAGTCTTCTGAACGGCTCTGGATAATGCGGCCTTCGTGCTCAGTGATCGAGCAGAAAGTACAACCACCAAAACAGCCGCGCATGATATTGACCGAAAACTTAATCATGTCATAAGCAGGGATGCGCGCATCTCCATAGCTTGGATGCGGCAGGCGTGCATACGGCAAATCAAACACATAATCCATCTCTTCAGTCGAGAGTGGCACTGGTGGTGGATTGAGCCAAACGTCGATAGAGGTATGCGAGTTACCAGCACCGCTGCTATGACGCTGTACAAGCGCACGGGCGTTACCTGGATTGGTCTCTAAATGCAGGATACGACTTGCATGAGCATAGAGCACAGGGTCAGATTTGACATGCTCATAGTCAGGCAGACGAATCACTGTCTTTTCACGTGGTGGCATTTTTAGCTTATGCTTACGTGCGGTCATTGGCTTATCAAAGCCGCGCATTTGTACCACTTGCGTTTCTTCATCGACTTGTTCAGCGTTGATGACTTTATTGGCAACTGGTTCTGCGACAAAACCCTGATATTGCGATGACATAGATGAAGGCATGGCTTGGCCAACAGGCGAGTCAGATGGTTTGTTCTGCTCAATTGAACAGCTATCAACGTCTTCGGTCATTACATAAGGGTTGATGATAGGATCGACACGGCCAACGGTATCGACATCGTTACTCGCAACTTCAGTCATGTCTTCTTGCCAGTGACGACGAGTCGGGGTTAATAAGTAAGCAGTACCGCGCAATTTGCTCATCTGCTCAAAGCTATAGCCTTTAGACAGACCATGTACCACATCGACGATCGCACGTTCAGCATTACCATATAGTAAGACATCAGCACGCGCATCCAGCAAGATACTACGGCGCACTTTGTCTGACCAATAATCATAATGAGCAATACGGCGTAAACTACCTTCAATACCGCCTAAAATAATAGGCACATCAGGATAGGCTTCACGGCAGCGCTGGCTATAGACGATAGCTGCGCGGTCAGGGCGTTTGTTTGCCACGTTGCCTGGAGAGTAAGCATCATCGCTACGGATTTTGCGATCGGCGGTATAGCGGTTGATCATGCTGTCCATGTTGCCCGCGGTCACACCGTACGCATAGACAGGTTTGCCCAGTTCCATAAAGGCGTCTTTGCTCTTCCAATCTGGCTGAGCGATGATGCCAACACGGAAACCTTGTGACTCTAATAGGCGACCGATGATGGCCATACCAAAGCTTGGATGATCGATATAAGCATCACCTGAGATGATGATAACGTCACAAGCATCCCAGCCTAGATCGTCCATCTCTTTGCGGCTCATCGGCAGATAAGGCGCCGGCTCGTAGCAGCTCGCCCAGTGTTTGTCATAATCATAAAGTGGCTTGGTGCCTTGTTTAAAGGCAGTGCGGGCGATGGTATCGGCAGACATGGGCGGACCTGTTAATTAGAAAAATGGCACTAAAAATACAGCCCTTATTACCCAATGATAATAAAGGCGAATTTAAAAGCGCTCATTTTAACATGAATCGCCTTCACTATGCGACCTATTCTATGAGGGGCGATTGCCGATAAGTTATTGATAGCGTGAGATAAACTGCTCATGCAAAGTAAGCTGCTAGCGCAACAAGATAATAGTAAAAATAGCTTAGCTATCACTGTCACGTTGTTAGTTTCATCACCAATTTTATAAAGGCCATTATCAGCTCTATAAAACTTCCTTCTAAGAATTAATCTCTATCCTATTTCAATTTATAGCTACGTCCTCGCAAGCATCATTATCGAAATACTGATTCGGCTGATACTGGTCATTTGTTTTCTTATATTTATAAGTTTCTTTAACTTCTAATGATAGGTTTTGGCACAGGTTTTGCTCCACCCTTATTAGGGCTTATTTGTGTGCATTAATGAGTAAAAATAGTGCACCGATAAAATTTGAACGGATAGATAAGTGTTTGGAGATAAAATGAGAACATCATCTGTTGGACTGGACACGATAAAGACATTATTAAAACTATTACAACCATCAAAACTATCGCTAAGTAATAGGCTGGTGCTAAGTATATTATCGTTTGCAATGATAAGTAGTGCCCAAGCTGCTGAGACTGACACATTGACCGTGGCACAGCTGCTCGAATATCAAAATATCGCTTGGATTATCTGGGGCGGGGTATTGGTGTTCTTTATGCAGGCAGGTTTTGCTTTACTTGAGAGCGGTTCAGTACGTGCGAAAAATGCGGTAAACGTGATGATGAAAAACTATACCGATATGTGTATCGGTGGTCTGGCGTTCTACTTGGTTGGCTTTGGGCTGATGATGGGTACTAATAATTCAGGCTTTGTCGGCACGGATCATTTTATGCCAGTCGCGTTGTCCAATATGGACTGGGCATTGATGTTCTTTCAGATGATGTTTGCAGCGACAGCGGTGACGATTGCGAGCGGTGCAATGGCAGAGCGCGTCTCTTTTATTGGCTATGCGGTGGCAGCATGTTTGATTTGTTTGTTTATTTATCCTGTGTTTGCCAGTTGGGTGTGGGGTGGTTACTTCGGCGGTACTGGTTGGCTAGCTGAGCTTGGCTTTATTGATTTTGCTGGGTCTACCGTCGTGCATTCTATCGGTGGCTGGTTGGCATTGGCAGGTATTTTGGTTATCGGCCCGAGATTAGGCCGCTTTGCCCCTGATGGTACGCCAAGACTCATCGCAGGGCATAACATGACGTTGCTAGCGCTTGGCGGATTTATCTTATGGTTTGGCTGGTTCGGCTTCAATGCTGGATCGACCTTATCTATCACTGGCAATATTGGCTTAATCGCAGTCAATACTTTTGTCGCTGCAGTGAGTGCGGTGGTGAGTTATATGCTGATCTCCCGATCGCTTAATAAAGCTATTTTGCTGAGCGATAGTGTCAATGCCAGTTTGATTGGTCTGGTATCGATTACCGCAGGTTGTGCGACTACGACTCCTGTCTTTGCCATTATCATCGGTGCGGTCGCTTCAGTAGTGTATATCTTATCATCGCAAGCATTATTAAAATTCAAAGTAGACGATGTAGTATCGGCAGTAGCAGTACATGGTTTTGGCGGGGTATGGGGTACGCTCGCTGCAGGATTGTTTTATACAGGAGATTTGTTTAACTTATCGCGGCTAGGCGTACAAGCGCTGGGCGTCGGCGTGGCGTTAGGTTGGGGGTTGGGATTGGGTCTGGTGATGTATAAGCTGATCGATCTAAGCTTTGGGTTAAAAGCAAGCCGCTTACATGAGCAGCGCGGCCTTGATTATACCGAGCATGCAGAGCTTGGTTACCCTGAGTTCCAGAAGCAAATGTTTGATTCAAAGAGTTTAACCGAGCGGCATTTATAGGAGAGAGCTGATGAATATTGATACTCAATCCGTAGACCAAGCTGTGACTGCGATGGCAGAAGTGCTTGCCGATTATCTACATCCTGAGGAGGTGCGGCTGCTCAAATCACAGTGGCAGCGATACTCGACGGTCTCTGTAAAAATGATGCAACAGTGCGTCTTGGATGCGACACGGCGCTATCCTGAGCTGCAAGCTTATAAGTCCGATATTAGGAAAGGGTTTTGGGCTACGTTGCAAGCGGGGAGTCAGCAGACAGTCGAGGCTGATAATCATAATGGTTATAATAGTCACAATAGCCATAATAAAGCAATCAAAGCGCCAGTCCCTGTCTCTGAGTTGGTTTTGGCATTTTATACTGTCATAGAAGCACTGCGTAGCCAGCTATCAGAAACAGAAAGTCGTAACCTATTTCTAACCATGCACCAAACTGTTTCGCAAGAACGCACCTTCAAAGGGCATAGTCTTAACATCAGTCAGTTTTTGGAAGGCAATCGCCCGTCTGTACCTGATAATGAGCACCTGTTAAATAATTTGATCCAGCTGGCTTATGTATGCTTATGTGATGTTGCAGGCCCTGTCGAAGCAGATGAGATGATGTTTCGAGCGGCAGAGAAGGCAAAACAAAACTACCCGAAAACACTAGTCGAAAAGTTATTCTAAAATGTTGAATGGGCACGTTACGGTTGGGTATGGAATACCTTTCGATAACGTGCCTTATATAAAGGGGCTTTTATAACGTAGCCGTCATGATGTAGCCTTCATAACGTACCTTGAAACTTGATACTAGGCGATGAACGGTCTAATAGTATTTAGCTATCTAGTCCAATAGCTGAAGTGGGAAAGTAACCACGTCAAAGGCGAGGGCAAAGGGTAGCAGTACTAGCTTTTGTGCGCCATTTGGACCGCTACGAGTGACAACATCTTGCTGAGTCTGTGTATAGAAGCTCACCGTATATGGTTTGGTCAATGCACGATAGTTTGACTGAATTAACCCTAAGTTACTAACTTGCGGATAGATAGCGCCTTTGACAGGAACACTAAAACAAAAACGCTGAGCATTGATACGTTGATCGCTCGCTGAGGTGCACTCTTTACCGTTATTTTGCAAAAAGAACTGATAGTCTGAGCGCCCAAACTCATCTTTTAATTTGGCATAAGACAGTTTCATCTCACCTTGGAAGTACCCATCATTATTGGGTACATGAAAGCTCATGTCGTTATCCACTTGAATATTTTTTTGCGTGAGGTTACTCAGTAAGTTCACCATTTCTATCCCACCTTGGGTGAGAACGTAGCTGTTCTTTTCTCCTACGATAACCATTGACGCGTTTGGCATTTTTGGTAACGCCTGCGCAGGGCGGCCAAAGGCAACAATTTGATCTTCAGACAGTATTTGCTTTGTTGTGTTCGTGGTGACATGTCCACTATTGTCTAACAATGAGCTGGTCGCACAGCCTGAGCTGGCTAGTACCGTAGCAAACAGAGCGCCTGCTATTATCTTTTTTGAATTTAATGGGTTTAACGGTTTTAATGACGCTTGCATATTCTTCTGAGTAGCATTTGTGTGGTCAGTCATGATTAGGCTTCCTTAACTAAAAAATAGGCTCATGAATCAGCTATTAGAATTTAATTTCTATCGAACGTTTAACGATATCGTACAGGGTTCACAGGCAACTTAGCCACTTATCATCCATTGTCATATGATCTATAAGTTTAGCTGAGACGGATTAATTATAATTAATCTAGGGTAATTTTAGTTCCACTCTTAGTAAAGTTCATCACAAACTGGCTTTTGAAATTGCGCACATTATTTTCGTAAGTCAGTAAGCTGCGGGTGAACTGATGATAATCGCTCATGTTTTTTGCATTGACCATCAGCATAAAATCAAAATCGCCCGATACTTCATAACAGCTCATGATACGTGATTGCGCATCCATCAAGCGCTCAAACCGATGCTGCATTGAGGTGTTAGAGCGCTCCATTTCTATCATTACCACCGCTGTCAGACCGTAGCCCACTTTGTCAGGATTGACGATGGCTACTTGTTTGGTAATCACGTCACTATCTATCAGCGCCTGTATACGCCGCTGCGCCGTCGCAATAGATACATGCACTCGCTCTGCGACAGTTTTAAGCGGTAATGTCGCATCATCTTGTAGCAAGTTCAAAATAGCTTTATCGATATTATCTAAAGTATGGCTCATATCAGGACATCCTTAACAGCAGAGTTTTCTATCGGCTTTCATAAATATTATCACTAAAAATTCTAATATAAGAAAATAATGATTTGTACGACACATATTTGATATTTTTATTCATAAGTACATCTATATAGAGATAATATATCAAAGTACCCTAGTAAAATAGATCATACCAATCAGAGCTACTTCAAAATAAGAGCTAGCAATTGGTTTTTTATCATCTATTAATAGCTACGGTGCTTATCATGTCTATCTCAATGTTCTCTAATGTATTCGCTAATACCCTAGCAACGACTGCTGCACGTTTGCCACTACCTGCGATTTGGACGACAGGTAGCGCACAACAACGCACTCTGATATTAGGGGTGTCTTTTGCCATATTGTCCAATGTGCTATTTGGCGTACTTTATGCGTATAGCAGTTTTTTAGCGCCATTATCAGGGACGCAGGTTTTTATCTGGCGCATGCTCGCGATGTGGGCAGCGTTGGTCGGATACTTAATGATAAGTGGGCGTCTGGGATTGCACATCGATAAATTGAAAATGATAAGAGGCGCTAAGCAGTGGGCTTGGTTGCTATTACCTACGCCGATATTTCTCAGCCAGTTTTGGTTATTTATGTGGGCGCCAGTTAACGGACAAGGCGTGCAAACCGCGATGGGATACTTCTTATTCCCATTAATGATGGTGGTGTTTGGTTGTGTCCTCTTTGGCGAAAAACTAAGCCGTTTGCAATGGTTGGCAGTGGCCTTTGCTGCACTGGGCGTAGGTAGCGAAGTTATTCGTACCCAAAGTGTCTCTTGGGCGACGCTATGGGTATGCGGTACGTATCCTATTTACTACATTTTACGCCGACTGCAGGGAATCGGAGCCGTGACTGGATTATTGGTTGATTTAACGATATTTGCGCCCTTTGCGCTAGCTTACTTATTCTTCTTTGCCCCAAGTAGTTTGGCGCTAGTTAGCGGCTCTGGTTTCTTTATCATGATGCTAATAGGTTTAGGTGTGCTCAGTATCTTGGCGATGAAGACCAATATTGATGCCAGTCAAATGCTACCAGTCAATGTCTATGGCATGATGAGCTATTTGGAGCCAGCGTTACTATTTATCTTGGCAGTGACCGTACTAGGCAATCCGTTCGAGTCAGCGATGATTTATAGCTATGGTCTGATTTGGCTAGGTATTGCGTGTTTGATTGCTCATGGTGTTAGGCAATTGCGTCAGGCTAGTAGAAAGAAAGCAGCGTCTTTAGAAGAGCAAGTGGCATAAAAAGTTTCTGGCTCAATGTTATAAAGGTGACTATTTTATAAAACTACTATTTTACAAGGCCTACTTTTACCAACTAGCGTTTAGAATGGTTATTTATAAAATGTGATAGACAACAAAAAAGGACGGCTCAGTAAATATTGAGCCGTCCTTTTTGACATAGATTAAATAACGCTTAATCTAAATGCTGTTTGAAACCGCGCTGCTTATCACGTTCCCAGTCACGATCTTTTAGCGTTTTACGTTTGTCATGCTGCTTTTTACCCAAGGCTAGGCCAATTTGGCATTTCACCAGTGAGTTTTTCCAGTAACAAGACAGCGGTACGCAAGCATAACCTTTCTGGTTGATTGCCCCAGATAGTTTCTCGATTTCACGACGGTTTAGCAGCAGTTTACGGGTACGAATACTGTCTGGACTAACGTGCGTTGAGCTCGATAGTAATGGCTGAATGTGCGCCCCAAACAAGAAGGCTTCGTTATTGCGGAATATGACATAAGCTTCGGTAATCGTCATTTTTCCTGCGCGAATGGCTTTTACTTCCCAACCTTGTAATGCTAGTCCTGCCTCAAAGGTTTCTTCAATAAAGTACTCATGACGTGCCTTTTTATTGGCGCAAATCTGATTATCTGGCTTTTTTGATTTTTTTGACATAATTTCTCCATAAGGATGACCTAAGACACAGGCTCCTTATTTAATCAGTCCCACTAATTCCTCATCCTAATCCAATAACTAGTCTTGTTTTTTATTTCGATTATGAGATGGATGAGTCGAACTGCCTATTGTATCAAAGCCTCTGATGAAAAGGTAAATCAGCTGTTAGGACAAATGTAGCAGATAAGTATTAAGTTTGAGCAAAATTTGCTAGCATATGGCCTAATATTACCGATTATATCAGTCATGCTATGAGCCACTCTATTTCTCCTAATTCCTCAAAGCTACATACCAAAATTCTATACCCTGGTACCTTTGATCCTATTACCAACGGTCATGTGGATTTGGTTACACGCGCCGTCAAGTTATTTGATGAGGTCGTTATTGCGGTTGCCTCAGGCCATCACAAAAAACCCTTGTTCAATTTTGAAGAGCGCGTTGCTTTGGTCGAAACCGTATTTGCAGACTTACCGCAAGTATCTGTAATTGGTTTTGAGGGGCTGCTTGTTGACTTTATGCGTGAAAAAAACGCCACTGCAGTTTTGCGTGGCTTACGTGCAATGTCAGATTTTGAGTACGAGTTTCAGCTAGCCAATATGAATCGTGAGCTTGATGAAAACTTTGAGGCGGTATTTTTGACCCCATCTCAAAATTACTCATTTATCTCATCTACCATGATTCGCGAAATTGCTAAGCTTGGCGGTGACGTCAATAAATTCGTTCCACCCTGTGTTTTGCAAGCATTCGATAAAAAGTTAAATATTAAATAAAAAATGTTGCATCAAAGATATGCTGCTCCTTGCTAAAATAGCAAGGAGCAGCCATATATGACTGATACGAGTAAAAATATAAGGAACAGTTCATGGCACTATTAATCACTGATGAGTGCATCAACTGTGATGTGTGCGAGCCTGCTTGCCCCAATGAAGCCATCTCAGAAGGGGATGATATTTATGTCATCGACCCTGATCTATGTACAGAATGTGTCGGACATTTTGACGAGCCACAATGCGTTGTGATTTGTCCAGTCGACTGTATTCCTCACGATCCCAATCATGTTGAGACTGAAAGCGACCTGCTGTCTAAATACAAACGTATTACGGGTCAATAGTTTACTTATAAGCGATTGATGACGTTTGGGTTTACAACGTTTTAGGGACAACACGATGACCATGGAAAAAGTAACCACGCAACCAACAACCACGCAATCCATCCAAGTCGTAAATGACTTCGATCAGCAACACCTTTGGCATCCTTATGCTAGCCTGCCACCCACTTATTCTAATATCGTAATCGATCGAGCTGAAGGTATTTATATCATCACCGAAGATGGCACGCACCTGATCGATGGTATGTCATCATGGTGGGCGAGCGTTCATGGTTATAACCATCCAAAACTGAATGAAGCACTAACTAAGCAATTGGGTAAAATGGCGCATGTCATGTTTGGTGGGTTAACCCATCAGCCAGCGATAGATTTGGGCAAAAAACTGCTCGACATTGTACCTACTGGTCTCGATGCGATTTTTTATGCGGACAGTGGCAGTATCGCGGTAGAAGTGGCACTAAAAATGGCGCTGCAATATCAAGTGGCTGCCAAGCGTCCGAACAAGCAGCAGTTTGCATCAACCCATTCAGGGTATTACGGAGACACGTGGCATGCCATGAGTGTCTGTGATCCTGTTAATGGTATGCACAGCCTATATGGCAAGCAATTACCGATGCAGCATTTCGTCCCTGCACCACAACTTGGCTTTGATCGCGCCTTGACAGTAGATGAGCGTGAATCATTAGCTCAGTTTTTTGTCGAGTATGGTGAGCAGCTGGCAGGGTTTATCATTGAGCCAATTATTCAGGGCGCAGGCGGGATGCGTTTTTATAGTCCTGAATATCTGCAATTGCTGCGTCAACTGTGTGATGAGCATGATGTACTATTGATTGCGGATGAAATCGCTACTGGGTTTGGGCGTAGTGGTAAATTATTTGCGTGTGAGCATGCAGCTATCAGCCCTAATATCATGACCATTGGCAAGGCGCTGACAGGTGGCTATATGACTTTTGCTGCAACGCTATGTACCCGAAAGATTGCCGATACCATCCATAATAGTGACTATCCAGCCCTTATGCATGGCCCAACCTTTATGGGCAACCCACTGGCCTGTGCGGTTGCGTGTGCCTCGATTGATTTGATTCTGTCTTATGATATTGAAACGCGTACCGCAAATATGCAACGCATTATGGAGCAGCAGCTAGCGCCTGCTGCGTTATTAGGAGGCGTTGCCGAGGTGCGCTGCTTGGGCGCTGTCGCTGTCATTGAGTTGTGTGAAGCGGTCGATATGCCCATTTTTCAGTCTTTGTTGATTGATAATGGTATCTGGGTCAGACCATTTGGTAAACTAGTGTATATCATGCCGCCTTACGTAATTACTGATGATGAGCTGATTACCTTATGCCAATCACTGCTGAAAGTAGTGCGTACGTATTTAGAAAACCGAGGTCAATCATGAGTGTTCTATTTGTTTCTGGTATCGATACCGATATCGGTAAAACCTATGCTACTGGACTGCTTGCTAAAGTGCTAATGGAACAAGGTGTGAGTGTCATCACTCAAAAGCTAGTACAAACGGGTGTATCGATCAATCCAAATAATGGTGAGATGAATATCGCTGATGATATTATCACGCATCGTCAACTTATGGACATACCTCTGCAGCCATGTGACCTCGATTTTACGACTTGTGCTCATCGTTATAAGAAGCCAGCGTCTCCTCATCTGGCTACTAAGTTATCAGGAGAAAAACTTGATCCTGATATGATTACTAACGCCACCAAGCGATTGCAGGTACAGTATGATGCGGTACTACTGGAAGGTGCAGGTGGCTTGCTTGTGCCGATTACAGAGAATCTACTGATATTAGATTATATTGCCGAGCAAGGCTATCCAGTTATTTTGGTCACCTCTGGTCGATTGGGCAGTATCAATCACACTTTACTGAGTTTAGAAGCTATAAAATCGCGCGGTTTAACGGTACATAGCATAATTTATAATCATATTCATGATGATGCTGAAAAAACGGATACTGAGATCGCAAATAGCACTATTGAGTTTCTACGAAAATATTTGGACAATCATTATCCTAAAGCGCATTGGCTGCAGATACCATATCTAAAAGATAACTTGGTCGGTAATATTGAAGCACTGTCAGAAAATTTTGTTTAGCCTATTTATGTTGTCTTTAAAAATAAATTCAAAAGACATTCGCAGGCAGTCATAAGTTTGCTATACTAGCGCGCTTGGTAGACTAGGCGATCGCCGCTGCACACTGGCAACAGATGAGCAGGGGAGGAAAGTCCGGGCTACATAGGGCAGCGTGCCAGCTAACGGCTGGGCAGGGTAACTTGACGACCAGTGCAGCAGAGAGTAGACCGCCTTTAGTATCTTAGGGTATTATCGGTAAGGGTGAAAGGGTGCGGTAAGAGCGCACCGCGTGGCTGGCAACAGTTCACGGCATGGTAAACTCCACGCGTAGCAAGACCAAATAGGCATCGGCATGGCGCGGCCCGCGTTCGATGCGGGTAGGTTGCTTGAGCGTATTAGCGATGATACGCCTAGAGGAATGATCGTCCACGACAGAACCCGGCTTATCGGTTTACCAAACCTTTTTTACTGTTTGATGTAGTAATAGTTGCGATTAATCTGAATTAAATTCGTTTTTTTGCAAAAAATGCTTATTAGGGGTTGACGGCAGTCAACAGCTTGGGCATAATGTGCAGCCTAAAACGGCGATGTAGCTCAGCTGGTTAGAGCGCATGACTCATAATCGTGAGGTCAAGAGTTCAAGTCTCTTCATCGCCACCATATATAGCAGTACGAAAAAAACCAATCTATCGAGATTGGTTTTTTTTTGCCCAAAATAAATGATTTTATAAACTAAAAGCTGTTGATACATAGCATTTTAGGTGTGATTTACTTACAGATTTCTTACTAAATCATAGGTTTATCAGGATATGTACAGATTAATTCTTGTAACTTATGTCGCGCTTACTTATCATAGGGGCTGTTTTCGGTAAAGTCCTGTAACGCCATGTCTGTCCAACTACCTCCTTATCGTCCTATTAAGCATCGCAGTGGCCTTAAAGTCATGGGTGCGGCCTTTCATGCATTACTCATGCGCGAGCTACAGACTCGCTTTGGTGGTTATCGTTTGGGCTACCTGTGGGCACCGCTTGAAGTTCTTTTTCAAGTTCTGATTTTTCTAATAATATTTGGCACTATCCGTGAACGCTTAGTTCCTGGTATGGATTTTTCTTTATTTCTTATTGTTGGAATGGTTCCTTTTCGGATGTTTCAAAAGATAGCAACAAGAGCGTTAGGGGCAGTCGATGCCAATAAAGGTTTATTGATGTACCGTTCGATTAAACACATTGATGTGATTATTGCGCGTTCATTCTTAGAATTAGTAATCTATTTTTTTACATCTATACTTCTACTTTTAGGCTTGGCTTTTTTTGATATTTATGCCAATTTGGAAAATCTGCACATTGTATTATTTTGTTGGATAACGCTATTTATATTTAGCTTTGGTGTTGCTCTGATTATGATGGTGGTTGGATATTATGGTGGCGAAATCAGTAAAGTGATCACCATATTTTTTACGATACTATATTTTATTTCTGGTATTCTTTATCCAATCCATGTTATTCCTGAGCCGTATTTTAGCTATTTACTATACAATCCTTTCATTCATAATATCGAGCTAATGAGACATGCTTTTGCACCCAATTATCCAGCATATCATATTGATATCTGGTACTTTCTAGAGTGGATGTTTATCGTAAACTTCCTAGGTCTTTTACTCTACAAGTATGCTGAGCGTGACATGATCCGTTCTCGCTAAATTAGTATTGAGAACTGTGAGTTCTATTATTGATAAAGGTAAGTGAATGATTGAAATTAGAAACGTCTCTAAGTCCTTTATGACAAAGAAGGGACGTCATTATCTATTTAAAGATCTAAACCTGACCATTGGTGATAAAAAAAGTGTGGGCTTGCTTGGTCGTAATGGTGCTGGTAAGTCAACACTGCTACGAATTATATGTGGACTAGATAAGCCGGATTCTGGAGAGATTATCACCGACTCGACTATTTCGTGGCCAGTTGGGGTGGCAGGTGGTTTTCAAGGTAGTTTGACAGGACGCCAAAACGTCCGTTTTGTCTGTCGCTTATATTCAAGCGGTTCTTATATTGATGAAAAAATTCGTTTTGTCGAAGAATTTGCTGATATTGGCAGTTATTTTGATATGCCAGTAAAAAGCTACTCATCAGGAATGAAAGCCCGCTTAACGTTCGGTTTAAGCTTGGCCTTTGATTTTGATTACTATATGCTCGATGAAGCAGGTGCTGTTGGTGATGCGGCATTCCGAAAACGTAGCGAAGAGATTTTAGCGGCCCGCCGCGCACAAGCAGGATTTTTAATAGTGTCGCACAATATTGGTGATATCAAACGAAACTGCGATATTGGTATTGTACTAATGGATCAAACAGCACACGTGTTTGACGATACAACAGAAGCGATTGAGGTTTATGAAAAGCATATCCACAAAGCAAAAAAGTAAGATAATTAACTTCTCGCTGTTTATTGGCTTGGTCATCCTTCCTTGGTTGCTCGTTATATACTATGTAATGACACTGGCGCATCCACGCTTCGTCTCGACTGCTGACGTGGTAGTAAAGCAAGTCAGTGATTCGAGCGTACCATCTGGTGGTGGTATATCAGCTCTATTGGGCGTAAATAGTACCAGTAAAGAAGACGCGACCTATTTGACAGAGTATATTTTGTCAAATGATATGGTGAAGCGACTCGACAGTAAGTTTAAGTTCAGAGACGCTTACTATGTTGACGGCTCTGATCCTATTTATGAAATCGATCCTGATGCGACCCAAGAAGATTTGCTTGAATACTTCAAAAAACGGGTTCACATTGATCTTGACGAGCAGAGCTATGTGCTTTCAGTATCAACAGAAGGCTTTGACTCAAAGTATGCTTTTGAGCTGAACAAAGCTATTTTAGGAGAATCTGAGCGTTTTGTGAACCGTATTTCACAAGAAGTGGCTCGTGATCAATTGGCGTTTGCAGAAACTCAGTTAGATGAATCAGAAGAGCGTTTAAATGATGCCAAAGAGCAGCTATTAAACTATCAGAATGAAAACGAAATCTATGACCCACAAGCCAATGCGCAAATTGTCAATCAATTAATTGGCAGCTTGCAAGCGCAATTAAGCTCGTTGCGTACCGAAGAGCGTCAGTTACTCAGTTATCTAAATCCAGATGCGCCGCAAGTAGTTTCATTAAGAAGCCAGATAAAGGCTGTTGAAGAGCAAATCACTCAAGAACAAACCAAATTGACATCACCAAATACAACCAAGTTGAACCGTCAAGCGGTACAGTTTGAGACCATCAAGGCAGATGTGGATTTTGCTACCGAGTTGTATAAGTTGTCGTTGTCATCGCTTGAAAAATCAAGACTAGAAGCGTTCAAGAAAATGAAAAACTTGATTGTGATCTCGACTCCCTATGAAGCTGAAGATGCAACATATCCGCGCCAAGCGTATCTCATTTGGACATCGCTTGCATTGCTCTTAATGCTATACGGATTTGTACGTTTGGTAATGGCAGTTGTCCGTGATCACCGTAGCTAATCTTGAAAAACCAGATATCAGTAATGATCGATAGATCAGGAAAGGAATATAACTCATGAATATGAAACCACGTTCTATCGTGATAGCGACAAGCTTGGCAATGGCGGCGACTAGTATGTCTGCAACAGCTGCAAGCAGTTATGCAGATCAAATATCAGGTTCAGGTTCAGGTTCAGGTTCAGGCTTTGGCACAAGCAGTAATAACATGAGTCAATCTCAGAACCAGAGCAGTATTAACGTGTCTACTCAAGCATTTTCTGGGGCAGTACCAGGGCAAGCAACGACTCAAGAAGCGGTCAATGCAGCAAGCTTACCAAGCCAGTCAGTTATCAATACTACGCGTCCTTATCAAGATATTAAGACTCAAGATATGATGTTCGGTGAGCAATTATTCCGTGGAGCATTTTCGACGACTTCAGGCTCTACCTTTAATGATAGTTATGTGATTAACCCTGGTGATAACGTCCAAGTAAGAATGTGGGGCGCTTATCAGTATGCTGCTACCATGACCGTCGATCCACAAGGTAATATTTTCTTGCCGAACGTTGGACCAGTCCGCGTCTCTGGTGTACAAAATGGCAGCTTACAAAACGTGGTTAAAAATGCTGTCAGTCGTATCTATCGCTCGAATGTAGGGGTTTATGCTTCATTAGAGCAGGCGCAGCCAGTTAAAGTATTCGTCACAGGTTTTGTTAAGCAGCCAGGCTATTACGGTGGTCTAGCAGCAGACTCGGTATTGTCTTATTTAGATAGAGCAGGCGGCGTTGACCCAACACGCGGTAGTTATATCGATATTCAAATCAAACGTAACGGTCAAATGCTACAGCAAGTCAATTTATATGATTTTTTGCTAGCGGGTAAATTACAGGCATTTTCATTCCGTGATGGTGATGTCATCACTGTGGCACCACAGAAAAAGACATTTGTGGTAAGCGGTCAAGTTCAAAACGAATATACTTTTGAATTTGATGTGAATGATCTGACTATTGGTGATGTGTTGCAAGTGTCTAATCCGGCAGCCAATGCTACTAATGTCAGCATTACTCGTAGTGCAGGACGTGCACAAACGGCAGAGTACTACTCATTAAGTGAAGCCCAAAACGTTCCTGTCTATAACGGCGACCAAATGGTAGTAACATCAGATCGTTACGCAGGTACCATCGCTGTGCAGGTAAAAGGTGCACATACTGGTAATGGCGCAATGGTTGTGCCATATGGCGCGCGTCTAAAAGATATCGTGCCACAATTACAGCCAAGCCCACTGGCTAAATTGACGCATCTAACCATCTATCGCGAATCTGTTGCTGAGCAACAAAAACGCATGATTAACGAGTCACTCGATCGTCTAGAAGAATTGACACTTGCCACTCAGTCAACGACTCGTGAAGAAGCCGCATTGCGTCAAGATGATGCAGCATTGGTTAAGCAGTTCGTCGCTAAAGCTCGTAATGTTCAGACGGATGGTCAAATCGTCGTTGTGCCAAATTCGTGGCAGGATATTATTCTGCAACAAGGTGACATCATTGAGATACCAGCACAAACGTCAGTCATTACAGTCAATGGTCAAGTACGAGCACAAGGGGCACTTACCTTTAATCCTGACTATACCGTTGGCGATTATGTGGCTAACTCTGGTGGTTTCTCTGATAACGCTGATACAAAAGATATCTTAATTATTCATCAAAATGGGGCGAGTCAAGTGGTCAATACTGCGTATCGTATCCAACAAGGTGACGAGATTATGGTATTACCGAAAGTCAAAACTAAGCGTGTGGAGATTGCTCGCGGTCTATCACAGATTGTTTATCAGTTAGCAATTGCTGCCAAGGTTGTTTTAGATCTATAACGGTTAACTATTCATGATGTAACGATGTCGGCTGAACGAATTTAACCAAAATTAACGAATAAAGGTATTAAAGATATGGCAAAAGAAGTAGCGAATGAAGTCAAGGTATCTACTATGTCTACCTCTGATCATGCGCTACTTTCGCCTTCGTCACAGTATCAATCGCCAAAGCAACTGGCAGTGATTGGTAAGGGTATGTGTCACAATAACTTGCTACTCTCGCAAGTGCTGCAAGCTGATATCCAGCGCTGGTATCCGTGGTCAGGCTTGCAACAAAGCCTGATAAATCGCAAGAAAAAACCACAACCTGAGGCATTTATTGGATGGGGGCATAAGAAAAGCTTCCAACGAGCTGATAAAGCTGCCACCCGTCAGGACCTGAATACTTTAAGTATTGAAGATGGATTTTTGCGTTCATTGGATTCAGGTATTAGTAGTCGCCATGGCTTAAGCGTGGTTGTCGATGACATTGGCATCTACTTTGATATGACGCACCACTCACGTCTTGAGCAGTTAGTTATTGAGCGCACCAAGAGTACTATCAGTAATCGCGCAGCAGGCGATGCACGTGCTTGTCATCTGATGACACGTATATGCGAAGAAAAACTGAGTAAATATAATTCAATGGTTGATTGTCCATCGTTGGATAAATTGATTAATAAAGAAAATATCAACGAAACAGAAAGCGCTTCACAATCACATATCCTGTTGATTGACCAAGTAGCGGGTGATGCCTCTGTTAAAGGCGCTGGTGCGAATAAACGTCAATTTAAGAAGATGCTAAAATCTGCATGCCACAACCATCCTAACGCCCATATTTGGATAAAGGCTCATCCTGCGTCAAAATCAGGCTACTTATCCAACTTAAAACTACCTAAAAACGTTAGGCTATTGACTGAGTCTCTCAATCCTATTGAACTGCTTAAACAAGTAAGTGATGTCTATACCGTCAGCTCACATATGGGCTTTGAAGCATTAATGCTAGGTAAAAAAGTACATTGCTTTGGAGTGAGCTGGTACAGTGGCTGGGGGCTGACCGATGATGCTAACGCACCTAAAAATTTACTTAAAGCAGTTCAAAAACGTCGTTTAGAGTCAGCTAAGATACTCCTCAATAATAGAGATTTGTCAAACTCAGCAATGTTTCCTACAACATCACATAAGACGCTTGAAACGTCACTAGAAACATTATTTTATAGTGCTTATATTGATTACAGTCGTTATGTAGATCCAGCAACGAAACAAGCTTGTGATATTGATGCAGCCATTGAGTGGTTGGTGACCAATCGGCGATGGCAAGCGCGCCTTGAAGGCGATTTGACAATATATGAGTTTAGCCGTTGGAAACTGCCTTTTGTCAAAACCTTTACAGATCTACCGCGTACGACATTATTTATCAAACCAAAACCGCGTCTAAAGAACCTTCTACATCCAGACCATTTCCGTGTCAACTACCAACAGCCTTTATTGGTATGGGGTTTGGCCAAACGTCAGCAAGTACAGAAAAAGCTACAGAGTAAACTTGTTGAGCAAAGTTCGGATATGCCAGCTATTTATTGTATGGAAGATGGGTTTATCCGATCAAACGGTTTAGGTGCTACTTTATTGGCACCACTGTCTGTTGTGATAGATAAGCAAGGTATTTATTACGATGCGACCCAACCTTCAGATTTAGAAACATTGCTGCAAAATTGTCAGCCATTAAGTTCAGAACAGCGTCTTCGCGTAAAAAAACTGCAAGATAAACTGCTGAATCAGCGGGTAAGTAAATACAATGTTGGGGCTGGTATAGATGTTTCTAGCATCCAAAATAATTCGTGGATGCAGGATGCTAAAATATCTGGGCGACGACGCGTTCTTATTATCGGTCAGGTAGAGGACGATTTGTCAGTACAGTACTGCGGCTCCACAATAAAGACAAACAGTGGTCTGATCGAACGTGTACGACAAGATAACCCAGACGCTTATTTGATTTATAAGCCGCATCCCGATGTTGAAGCAGGATTGCGAGCGGGTAAAGTATCAGAAGCCCATCTACGACAAGTTCAAGCGGTTGCCTACGATACTGCGATGCCTGATTGCTTAGAATGGGTGGATGAGGTTCATACGATCAGCTCACTGACTGGTTTTGAAGCGTTGCTGCGTGGATTGGACGTCACTTGTTATGGATTGCCGTTTTATGCAGGTTGGGGATTAACCACAGATATGGACGGGCAGTCGTTACCGAAAGCGACTTACCTAAAAAGACGTCAACGAGATATATATTTGACTCTTGAGCAGCTAATATATGGCGCGCTTATATGCTACCCGCTTTACCGTTTGCCTGATGGCTACGGGCTAGCACAAGTAGAGCAGGTGATCGATTATTTGTATCCTCCTAAAGATTTACAGCTGCTTGAGAATAGTGAAAAATCGCAATCTGAAATGGCTAGTACTTTAAATAGTTCATTTAAGACTGTGACCTCGTCTTTATCTACAAAGTTAAGACGTCACGCGACCACACGTTTTATGCAGCAGCGTCACCAGTGGCAACAGAAGTTGCGTAAAATGTCTCGTTAATTTATTAGAGTAGCACCGTATAATTGCATTGCGACAAATAGGTGCTTTTTCGGTATAATCACTTTTACGCTATGTGTTTTCACACGGTTGCACGACCTTTCTTGTTTTTATCTCTTATTTTCTCATTTAATGGTAGCCCTGTACTATCTGTCTCTTATACACATCTCCGAGCCCACGAGACGGACTCCTATCTCG
>CAJXUF010000027.1 GCA_913061175.1 uncultured Psychrobacter sp. | reverse complement strand
GCTTGCCTCCGCATTGAGATCAAGCATTTGACCGGCTACCATCCGCCGCGCACGTGGCGCGAATACCGCTGACATCATACTGGCAAGCGTCGTATCAAAGGGTGCAAAAGTCGGCATCTCGGCAGTAAGCACTTCAAAAGCCAAGGTTTGTAATACATCGCCCGCCAGTAGTGCGGTGGCTTCATCAAAGACGATATGAGCGGTCGGCTGTCCTCGGCGCAGCTCATCGTCATCCATACAAGGCAAATCATCATGTACTAATGAATAGGTGTGCAACAGCTCTACCGCCAATGCCGCCCGTCTACACATGTCATAGCGCGAGTCATAATCTAAGATGGTCTCTAAGTTGCCATCTACTGAGTGAGGGTTGGTCAAATCTGTGCTTATAGAATTGCTATTTGCCGCCCTTGTATCTACTCCAACCTTATCTTCACAGATATAAGCAAAACTACTAGCGACTAATAAAGGGCGAACGAGCTTGCCTTGTCCCGTCATCACATAGCGACAAGCGTCTTCAAGTGGGCTTGGCAAATCAGCATAGGCAAATAGGGTGCTAATATCCTGCGCTAACTGTACGCGTAAAGCATTATGAAAAGTATCAAAGTTATTTAAGGGAACAAACTGAGGTATAAAAGACATAGGTAAATTCAATCACTAAGTAGATAGATATAAAACTGCCGCCGCTAGTGTAACATGATAGATATAAGGGTAAGTATGAGCGTTTTGACAAGGCTGTGTTTTAGGGGTTTGTATGTTCTGTATTCTAAGAATGTGACTAAATTTGGTTACGTATTGGTGATTTAATTTGTTCTTTGAATATGTTCTGATAAGAAAGTACTTGTAGTAAGATTTGGCCCTTTTGAGTTTATCAATAATTACTTCTAGTTTGTCGGTATTCAAATAAAGGACGTTAGTAGTCAAGTAAACACTCAATCTGGCTTTAAGAGTGACTTATGAGTGCGGTTTTAGCTTGTGACAGTTAGGGGCATAATCCCCTACACTAATTGACGTGAAAATGGTCTGATGGTGACCCTACTGGGATTTTTCTCAGGATGTTCAATCGTCGATACCGAGTGTTAGACCAAGTCTCAGTCAATATTTTGAACATCAGTACCTGCAACAGCAGTATATAAATGAAGCGTCATATGATGTCATGCAAGAGACGCAAAATACGTGCATCATGATGAACGCTGGATAATAAAGACATCTTCACTTGTGAGCTGGTTATATGTTTGTCTTTATAACATGACAAGCGCACAGTGCTATTACCCATTTTACTAACAGTAACTGGCTATTTATTTTAATTCAAAACGTAGCTTTCGTTATATAGAAAGGAGTTTCAAATGGTATACCAAGGAAATCGCATCACGGTGACAATGCTAGAGGATGGCATCGCCAATATGCAGTACAACGCCGAAAATGAGAGCGTGAACAAATTTGATGCCGAAACCAATAAGCAGTTTGGTGAAGCAGTTAGTGCGTTAGAAAAAGCCAACAACGTAAAAGGTCTTATCGTTACTTCAGCCAAAGGCGTGTTTATCGCTGGTGCTGACATCACAGAATTCGTCGGTTCTTTCAAAAAATCAGAAAGCGAGATCAAAGATTGGGTCGTTCATGTTAATGACGCTTTCAATCGTTTTGAAGACCTACCATTCCCGAAAGTTGCGGCTATCAATGGCGCGGCGATGGGCGGCGGTTGTGAAATGACTTTGGTTTGTGAATACCGTGTCATGAGTGACAAAGCGATCATCGGTTTGCCAGAAACTCAGCTAGGTATCTTCCCAGGTTTCGGCGGTACAGTTCGTAGTACGCGTATCATCGGTATCGATAACGCGCTTGAGCTGATCGCGACTGGTAGCCCAAAGAAAGCATTGGCAGCATTGAAGCTGGGCTTGGTTGATGCGACTGTACCTGCTGACGACTTACAAGATGCAGCGATTGACCTAGTCAAAAAATGTATCTCAGGTGAGCTTGATTGGAAAGCAAAACGTGAAGAAAAACTGGCTCCAGTTAAGCTAAACCAGCTTGAGCAAGCGATGGCATTCAACAGTGCCAAAGGTGCTATTTTCGCTAAAGCCAATCCTAAGCAATACCCAGCACCAGCAATCGCTATCGAAACGATCGAAAAGCACGTTAATTTATCACGTGACAAAGCGATCGAAGTAGAAGCTGCTGGTTTTGCGAAAGCCGCTAAGACGCCACAAGCAGAGAGCTTGGTTGGTCTATTCTTGAACGATCAGCTAGTTAAAAAACTGGCTAAGAAACACAGCAAGCAAGCACACGACATCAGCGAAGCCGCTGTACTAGGCGCTGGTATCATGGGTGGCGGTATCGCTTATCAAGCAGCCAGCAAAGGCTTGCCAATCATCATGAAAGATATCAAGTCTGAGCAATTAGACCTTGGTATGGGTGAAGCGAGCAAACTGCTTGGCAAAATGGTAGAACGCGGCAAGATGACCCCAGCAAAAATGGGTGAAACATTAAGCCGTATCCGTCCTACTTTGAACTATGGTGATTTTGCTGAGACTGATATCGTTATCGAAGCGGTCGTAGAAAATCCAAACGTGAAGCGTGCGGTACTAAAAGAAGTCGAAGGCTTGGTAAAAGACGACTGTATCCTAGCGTCAAACACCTCGACTATCTCTATTACGTTCCTAGCTGAAGCCCTTGAGCGTCCAGAAAACTTCGTCGGTATGCATTTCTTCAACCCAGTACATCGTATGCCATTGGTAGAAGTTATCCGCGGTGAGAAATCATCTGAAGAAGCCATCGCGACTACCGTTGCACTTGCTTCTAAAATGGGTAAAGTGCCAGTAGTGGTTAACGACTGCCCGGGTTTCTTGGTTAACCGTGTATTGTTCCCATATTTTGGCGCGTTTGACTTGCTACTGAAGCAAGGTGCTGACTTTGCTCATGTCGATAAAGTGATGGAAAAATTCGGCTGGCCGATGGGCCCTGCATACCTAATCGACGTGGTCGGTCTAGATACAGGTGTACATGGCGCAGCAGTGATGGCTGATGGTTTCCCTGATCGTATGAAGCCTGATTATAAAGGTGCTATCCAGCATCTATATGATAATGAGCGTCTAGGTCAGAAAAACGGTATCGGTTTCTATAAGTACGAAATGGACAAGCGCGGCAAGCCAAAGAAAGTTGCTGATGAAGCCACTTACGAGTTGCTAAAAGCCACGACTGACAGTGAAAAGCAAACGTTTGATGATCAAGCAATCATCGATCGCACTATGATTGCCTTCTGTAACGAAACCGTTCGCTGCCTAGAAGACAACATCGTAAGCACACCAAGCGAGGCCGACATGGCGATGATTATGGGCGTAGGTTTCCCTCCATTCCGTGGTGGCCCTTGCCGTTATGTCGACCAAATGGGTCTAGATAACTACTTGGCACTATGTGAAAAATACGCACATCTTGGCAAAGCTTATGAAGCGCCACAAAAGATTCGCGACATGGCAGCCGCAGGCGAGACTTTTTACGCAACAGCGTAATAGTCAGTCATTACTAGGATGAAGTGCAGTACGTTTGCTATTTTGCATGAAAGCAATTGAGACATGAATCGTCTCCAATAGCGAACGTACGATTATAGTTGGTTCAGTTTAATGCTAGTACGAGGGAATCAAGCGCAAATGTACCTATTGTAGTTTGAGCGAGATTAACAAAGTAAAAGTAATAGGCGTAAATTGGGCTGGCTACACTGACAATAAAAATTGAAAAGGAATATGGTATGACAACTTTAAGTCCAAAAGATGTGGTCATCGTAGATGGCGTACGCTCGGCAATGGGCAAGACCAAAAACGGTATGTTCCGTCATGTACGTGCTGATAGCATGTCAGCGGAACTAGTACGTGCGCTAGTAGAACGTAATGACTTCGATACCAATGATATCGAAGACATTATCTGGGGTTGTGTCAACCAGACGCTAGAGCAAGGCCTGAACATCGGTCGTAACATCGGTTTGCTAGCTGGTATCCCGAAGACTGCTGGTGGCCAAACGGTTAACCGTCTATGTGGTTCTTCTATGCAGGCGCTACATACTGCTGCTGCACAAATCATGACCAACCAAGGTGATGTATTCATCATCGGCGGTGTTGAGCACATGGGTCACGTCGGCATGATGCACGGTGTTGATTTGAACCCTGCTGCCTCTAAGCATTATGCAAAAGCGTCAAACATGATGGGCTTGACTGCTGAAATGCTAGGTCGTATGAACAATATCACGCGCGAAGAGCAAGACGCGTTTGGTCTTGAGTCACATCGCCGCGCATGGGCTGCAACCACTGAAGGTCGTTTTGACAATGAAATCATCGGTATCGAGGGTCATGATGCTGCTGGTCGTCTGCAACTATGTACGGTTGATGAAGTGATTCGTCCAGATGCAACGATGGAACAAATGCAAAAGCTACGTCCAGCGTTTGATCCAAAAGGCGGTACAGTAACAGCAGCAACGTCATCTGCATTATCCGACGGTGCGTCAGCAATGCTAGTGATGAGCGCACAAAAAGCCAAAGATCTAGGTCTAAAGCCACGTGCCCGTATCCGTAGTATGGCTGTGGCTGGTTGTGATGCCGCTATCATGGGTTATGGTCCTGTACCTGCTACCCAAAAAGCATTGAAGCGTGCTGGCATGAGCATCGATGACATGCAAACCATCGAGCTAAACGAAGCGTTTGCTGCTCAAGGTCTATCAGTATTAAAAGGTCTGAACCTGTCTGATAAGCAAGACATCGTTAACATCAACGGTGGTGCCATTGCTCTAGGTCATCCACTAGGATGTTCAGGTGCTCGTATCACAGTGACATTGCTAAACGCGATGGAGCAGTCAGATACTGAAATCGGTCTAGCGACAATGTGTATTGGTCTTGGCCAAGGTATCGCTACTATTATTGAGCGTGTTTAATCTTATTTATATAAACAAGATTATTTGAACACTCAATAAGTAGCTACTCGCTAACGAAAAACCTCTAGTCATAACGGCTAGAGGTTTTTTTATGGGTTAAATTAATAGTTAGTCAGTTAGTAAATCACAGAGTCGAAAAATAGAGTATTACAGCGTTTAAAAATTATCTCCATTGACGCATTCATGAAACTATGACTAAATAAGAGAAAGATGAACCATGGCACTGTTTATGATAATTCTAAAATAGTTTTTAGTTGCAACTGTCAGCCGTACAAGGAGTGTACTATGTCTACTATGATTAATGATCGCACCTATCGAATCGCTCGTGAGAATACCCAAGCGATGATTGTTGATGTGCAAGAGCGCTTAACGCCGCATATCTATGACCACGAAAATATCGTCAAAAAAACCGTTACCTTGATTAAAGGGCTGCAAGCGCTCAATATTCCAATCATGCTCAATGAACAATATAAAAAAGGCTTGGGCGATACCTTACCAGAGCTGCGCGACGTACTTGAAGGAGATAATGCCAAGAGCTTTGAAAAGGTTACCTTTAGTGCCTGCGATAATAATGATTCATGGCACCATCTAGCGCAGCAGAACCGTAGTACTGTTCTGCTTTTTGGTGCTGAAGCTCATGTCTGTATTATGCAAACGGCACTAGATTTATTGGATAATGGTATGCAGCCTGTCATTATTGGGGATGCAGTGGGTTCTCGTTTTCCTTATGACAAAAAGCAAGCAATTCGCCGTATTCGCCGTGCAGGTGGGGTAATCAGTACTGTCGAATCAATCTTGTTTGAGCTGTGCCGTAGCAGCGAAGATCCTGCGTTTAAAACCATTATTAATTTGATCAAGTAGGTGGCTAATATCTAGGTGCTTAAAGACTTGGATAAATGGGGATTCAATTTAACCGTTTATTTTCTAATTTATAATAGATAGCGCTTGGTAAAATAAGCGCTATTTTTTTGACAACGTTAATAGCCTTTTAACCATTGCTAGATATCAAACTAACTATAATACCTTTAGCAATGAAACTTAAAATCGCCAGAACTTATCAACATTAAAAACCAATAACTAGAGAAAACCAGAGAAAAAATAATGTCGCAAGCCAGCTCTATATCACTCACTCATTCCAAATCTACTTCACATATCCACATCGACGATGTCACTCATTTCTTATTGGAGTTAGATGCGCTCAAACGCGTGAATCGCCGCAGCTATGTGACACAGACCACTCGCAAAGAAAACTCTGCCGAACACTCTTGGCATTTAGCGATGGCCTGTTGGTCGATTGCTGGATTATTTGCGTTAGATGTCAATCATGAAAAATTGCTGAAGATGGCGTTGGTTCATGATTTGGGTGAGATTGATGCGGGCGATACTTTTTTATATGCCGATACGCGTACTGATGCACACGTCGAAGAGCGTGCAGGCATTGCTAGATTGCAACGTGAGCGAGGCAATGGCATTAGTGATTTGGGTGAGGTTTGGGAAGCGCAGGAAACAGGAAGTAGCAAAGAGAGTCAGCTGCTCAGAGTCGTTGATCGCTTATTGCCGTTTTTACTCAATCTAAATACCAATGGTAAGACATGGATTGAGCTTGGCGTTACGCGCTCGCAAGTGGCGGATGCGCATGCATTTATCAAAGACAGCTTTCCTCCTATTCATGATTGGCTCTCACATAATATTGCATACGCAACTCAGAAAGGCTGGTTAATTGACGCGTAAGTCTGCATAAAAAAAGCCTAGTTAAGCATTATGACTTACGCTTAACTGGGCTGATATCTTGGGTGTTTTTATACAGGCGTGTTATTGAGCGTTTGCCATTCCTAGCAATTGACCCATTTGCACAACGCTATTGGCTTGCATACTACCTAGCCAGTCAGCCTTCGCTGCTTTTGGTAATACTACGATAGCCGTTGAGCCTAGATAGAAGCGTCCAAGCTCTTCGCCTGCTGCAAACTGCATATCGTGATCCGCTTCCTGTATATCATCCGTGCGGGTAATTTTGCCTGTCGCGACAGTTTCAATACCAGCGACGATCATAGCACCAACCATCACAACAGCTGCTTTGCCATACTTGGTATCAAACATACAGACCAGACGCTCATTACGCGCAAACAAGTCTGGCACGTTAGCCGCCGTAGTATTATTGACCGAAAACAGTGTACCAGGTACATAGCGAGTCTTGGTCAATGTGCCAGTAAATGGCATATGCACACGGTGATAATTACTAGGTGCTAAGTAGATAGTCGCAAAACTGCCATCAGCGAAATAACTGCCATCTTCACTATCAGCAAGCAATTGACCGACATCATAGTGACGACCTTTTGCCTGTAATAGTTTATGGTCTTCAATTTGTCCTAGCTGAGAGATAATCCCGTCCGCAGGACTCACGATACCGTTTACAGTGGCGTCGATAGTACGAGCGTCTTCTTTTAATTCCCGGGTAAAAAAGTCATTAAAACTCTCATAAGCGTTAAGGCTTTGGCGTTCGTACTCATCTAAGCTGATATTATAAGCTTTGGCAAAGCTACGGATAAAGGTGCGTTTGACATAAGGGTGGCGACTGGCGGCCAAACGTCCAGCGACTTTACTGAGCTTTTGCTGCGGCACAAGCTGTTGTAAGGTGGTAAATACATTCATAATAAGGCTACCAAAATAAGGTGTAATGTAATAGGGGCGTGTTGGAAATTCGACCATGGCACTGACAGTGGCTAAAATTGCGCCATACTACGTTGTAAATCTAGATAAGGCATGAGCATTATCGTCGTTTTACGCCTTGTCTGGAACAGTTTTAGCGATCCGCAGTACCTATTTGTGAATATTAAATACGCCCTAATAATAGTTAAGTTAATGACGGTATTTTATCATGGACAGCATATTATTGTATGGCCATAATCTGTTAAGGAATTAGTAAATGAAAGCACTCATACAACGGGTGAAGCACGCTAGTGTGGTCGTCGATCAGCAGTGTATTGGCGAGATTGAACATGGGGTATTGGCATATATTGGCTTAGGGCATGAAGACGATTTCGCCGCTGCCCAGCGTATGATTGACAAAATACTAACCTATCGCATTTTTGAAAATGACGATGATCCTGTCAAATTTGGTAAACTGGATAAAAACGTTCAGCAGGTCGGTGGCGGGCTATTATTGGTCTCGCAATTTACCTTGATGGCAAAAACAGACAAAGGTCGCCGACCAGACTTTGGTGGTGCGATGGCACCTGCTGCTGCGCAAGCATTATTTGAACAACTGGTCAATTATGCCAAAACTAAGCATCTGAACGTGGCAACTGGTCAGTTTGGTGCTGATATGCAAGTGTCGAGCGTCAATGATGGGCCGCTCAATTTTTTACTAGAAATCTGATTTTAGAGTGTCATCAAGCTGTCATAATTAATCCGTTTAATAGGTAGAGACTGGTGAGTATATATTGCCTTTTTACATGCTAGATTTTGTCCTCTAACACCGAGAATGTCCTATGTATAATGAACAAATTTTGATTGTTGAAGATGAGCCTGCGATTCGTGAAATGGTTGTCATGACGCTAGAGATGGCTGGGTTTGATAGCTTGCAAGCGGCAGATGTGTCAGAGGCGCATCAGCAAGTGGTCGATCATAGACCGTCACTGATACTGTTAGACTGGATGTTGCCGGGTGACAAGAGCGGTGTGGATTTTTGTCGTATGCTCAAAAACGATGAGCTGCTCTCTGAAATACCAGTCATTATGCTAACAGCAAAAAGTGAAGAAGACAGTAAGGTGCATGGTCTTGATGCAGGTGCAGATGATTATATGACCAAGCCTTTTTCGACTCGTGAACTGATTTCTAGAATCAAAGCCGTACTACGCCGCAGTAGCGCGATGAGCAGCGACAAACCTATCGAAATTGGACAGTTAAGTCTAGATACTAAGAGTCAGCGCGTGACAGCTGCAGGTAAAATCGTTGATGTTGGGCCCACAGAATATCGCCTATTGGCATTTTTTATGAGTCACCCTGAGCGCGCCTACACACGAACGCAACTGCTCGATCAGGTATGGGGCGGCAATGTATATATCGAAGACCGAACCATCGATGTGCATATCAAACGTCTACGTAAATTACTGCGACCTTATGACTGTGATACATTGATACAGACGGTACGTGGAACAGGCTACCGATTTTCTAGCCTGATTGAGCCAAGTTAATCTTGTACATATAATGCCGCAGCAATATAAAGGCCGCGGATAGTGGTAAGGATAAAAAATGGACAAGATAGTGCCAACACAAAGTGAGCAATCAGCTCTACTAGAGCAAATATCTACTCAAAGTACAGCAGAGCAACTCAAAAAAATCGGCAGTGCACTACGAGCCCTGCGCGATGCAGTGATTTTGCTCAATAATAATGACGGTCTAGAATGGTGGAATCAGGCAGCACAAGAATTATTGCTGCTACAGCCAGAAGATAAAGGTCAGAACATTTTCGACTTTATCACTGTACCTGAGTTCCGCCAGTATTATGAAGGTACGACGGTACCTAACGATGGCGTCCATATAGAATCATGGCGAGATCCTAGTCGCTACTTAAAGTGCGAACTGACCCCTTTCGGTGATGAAAAATTGCTGTTTGTATATGACGTGACCCGCCTGCGGCACTTAGAGCAAATGCGTCAGGATTTTGTGGCGAATGTCTCGCATGAGCTTAGAACACCATTGACGGTAATGATGGGCTATCTAGAGAATTTCTCTGATCAGCCAGATATGCCGCCGCAATGGCGTCGCGGTTTTGAGCTGATGACGCAGCAAACTGCCCGTATGAACAGAATCGTGAACGACTTGCTGCTATTGTCTAAGATTGAAATCGAAGAGTCACATGAGCTGCATTACATAGATATGACTAAGCTACTAACCAATATCTACGACGATGCACAGGCCTACAACCAAGCATACAAACACATCATTCATTTGCATATAGATACGTATGATGGGCTATACGGGTCAGAGATGTACTTGAATAGTGCGCTATCTAATTTGGTAATCAATGCGATCAAATATACGCCAAAGGGTGGCAATATCACTATCAGTTGGACAAGGACGTCTGATGGCTGCCGTTTCGCTGTCGAAGATGATGGGATCGGTATTGCGTCAGAGCATATCGCCCGTTTGACAGAACGTTTCTATCGTATCGACAAAGGTCGTAGCCGTGCGACAGGTGGTACGGGATTGGGACTAGCGATTGTAAAGCACGTATTACACCAGCACGAAGCACAATTGCAAATCGATTCAGTAGAAGGGGAAGGGTCGACATTTAGTGTGGTATTCCCCTCAAACTACGTCAGATCCGTCACAGCCAATTAATATGATTGAGGGTCTGTATTAACGACAGTTTTTCGGCTTCCGTTTTTTAACTAATATCAGCTCAGTGCTATTTCAAATTAGGATAACGACATACTTTTCTATATTCGTTAATCCTTTTGCAAAAGCGGATAAGGGTTGACCGCACTGCCATCAATATAGATACCATAATGTACATGTGTCGGTGTCCCTTTTGCATTACCGCTATCACCCACATAACCTATCACGTCGCCCTGATTGACCCAGTCATTGGGAGAGATGTCAGCATAGTCCTCTAGATGAGCGTAGTAATGTCCTGCGCCACCAGGCCCTACCACTACGACTACGCGCCCACCCAATGTGTTTTCACCAACCTTGCTTACCACGCCTTGTGTGGTTGACTGCACGGGAGTATTACGCGGCGCAAAGATATCGATGCCTTCGTGGGAGCGGCCTTGACTACGTGCCGCGCCCCAAGTGTCTGTCAGGTTTCGTTCTGGTAGTGGACTGGGCAAGCTGTTTTCTGTCGGTAGCTCTTGTTGCAATAGACTCAATTGCTGCCATTTGGCAACCACAAATGACTGCGTTTGTTGGCTAATACTAGGTAGTAGCTTATCGAAGACAAATAATAGTGCTAGCAATACGGTAGCCTTAATCAATAGGCTTAGTAAACGACTGAAAAAAGAAGGTCTGGGAGGCTGGTTGTTTCCATCTGCTAGCATTGATGTCTCATATATATTTGATGTCATTTGAGATTTTATTATAAAAGCGTCGTCTGATAACGTATGTATCGCATTGTTATCTATCGTTTTTACCCCCATAGATATTCTTATGGTTAAGGATATAGACAGCAAATATAGTTTTATCTACTTAACATTTCTGCTGAGCATAGACAGTTGCTACTGATGGTTAATACTTTATGAATGATGCTTTTAAGTCTGCTGATATTTCTGCCACGCGCGAAACAGCACTGGTTATCGATACCGAAACAGATCAGGGCAGTGATCCCAGACCTATCCAAGTTGCAACTATCAATGTAGCAACTGGTTTTGAGTGGATGAAATACTTTAATAGTGGTCGATCTATTTCACCTATTGTCATAAAGGTGCACGGTATTACCGATGATGACGTGGCTGGACTTGAGCGTTTTGAGTTGGAGCAGTTTGAATTACCAGAGTACTTGATTGGCCATAATGTACGTTTTGATTGGCGAGTGATTGGCAGTCCTTCTGCTAAGCTGATTTGTACGGTGAGACTTGCGCGTGCCGCCTTTCCAGAGTGGAGCGCTTACGGTCAGTCCAAATGTATCGAGCAGCTATTGGGCAAAGGTGAGGCGAGTGCAATGACTATTGCCGCTCATGACGCGCTTGGCGATGCTCGAATGTGCTATTTACTATATCAAGCATGCTGCGAGCGTCTAGAGATTGCGCCGACAGATTTTGCAGCGGCACATGCTATCTCTAATAAAGCGACCCCTGTGAGCAAGATGCCGTTTGGTAAGCATAAAGGCAAACCGATCAAGGATGTGCCTATCAGTTATGTTAAATGGATGATAGGCAATATTCATAATATGCAGCCGTCGCTGTATTCAGCACTGACTAAACGCTTAAAACTGGAAGAAGCAGAAAGCGCGAAAAAGTAATCTAAGTTATTACGTAGCTAATATATAAGAGGCTACGTGACGATAAGATTATGGTTGGTCGTGCAACCATGTCACCGCCATTTGCCATAGCTGCGGCGCTTTGATATTGGTCTTACTGCTAAAATAGCGCATATGACCGATATGATTTAGTCCAAAATCCTCAGGGTCTAAGAATCGCTTTTCTACGGGCATTTTTGTAAATACTCTTATCATATCGTCCATGTTTTCACTATTGGCGATATCATCATCGCTAAAGCCAAGCCACAATGCCGGCATGCTGAGCTCATCGTAGAAATGCGTATGTATGCTTTTGCCAAATGCGGTTTTGATATAGCCTGCGCCATTGCACCATTCACGCCATTGACGAGCCACGCCGCGTGGCAGTGGCTCACCCATACCGATTTTGTCTGAGGGTGTATAGCCCAGTGTTAAATTAGTGAATGGAATAAACGCATCCATAAACCCCATGGCTTTGAGCTTATATGGCATACCCATATTTTTGATGCGTCCTGACGAGCAAGCGACGTTGAACACTGAACTAATCGCTTGATAGTTAGGCATCAAGCCGATGAGCTGACCACCTGCGCTATGACCGATAAGATGATAAGAAGCCTCAGGAAACTCATCTTGTAAAGCATCAAGTACAGCTGGCATGTCATGGCGACCCCAACTGATCAAGGAAGCGCTACATTTTGCCAGATCGGTCGATAGTGACTCACCGATTCCTTCATTATCAAAGGTCAGCACCCCAAAGCCGCTTTCTGCTAGGTAGGTCGCAAAATTATGATAAAAGTGGCGCTTAATACCTGTGGCTGGTGCCATCATGATTGCTTTTTTTGTCACATCTTTAGGACGATAGACAGTGGCTGCTAATGCTTGGTTGCGCTCGGTCACAATGATTAATGAGTAAATATCAATATTGCTCGCGTCATGCACATTACTTTTATTAGTGAGAGTGCTATTAAGCACAGAGCTTGATGGCTCGGCAGTGGGAGAGGCATTGTGATTATCCATGGGTATACCTTAGTATTTTTATTAGTAGATAATGAATATCGGGCTATGATGAACAATAAATGCGCATCTTGAAAGTGTAGTCGTTGCGTAGTGATAAATCGTTGTGACTATGTGGTAGCATTGCTTATGTTAAGATAAATGTTTGCAAGACAGTTGCTCAAATATGACTTCCAAGTTTTATATAGCTTGGTTGAGTTTGTCTTATGAATCATGTGCATGACAATATAAATGATAGGTGTCGGTATGCAGCCTTCACTAATAACAAGCACTCAATAAAAACTGACAGGTAATTAAGGAAGCTATATGCAAATGAAAATCAACGATGATACTTATGATGTAATCACAAGCAAAGACATTACCAATATCGAAAAAGCAGTCGACAAGTCTGCCTTATCAATGCCGCTCGTGGCTGTGTATTGCGGTTCACGCTTGGGCAATGGTGACGTATATGAACAGGCAGCACGCGAGCTCGGCAGTGCATTAGCAAATAATGGCATGGGGCTAGTATATGGTGGTGCTAGTATCGGTCTGATGGGCGCAGTTGCGGATGAAGTAATCAATGGCGGCGCGCAAGCAGTGGGCGTGATTCCAACCTTTATGCTCAAGCACGAAATCGCTCACGAGCAGCTGACTCGGTTGCATTTGACTGACACTATGCACACGCGTAAGACTGTTATGGCAGAGTATGCCGATGCTTTTATTACGTTACCGGGCGGGCTAGGAACGTTAGAAGAGATTATGGAAATCGCTACGTGGCGTCAATTGTACCAGCACGAAAAACCAATGATTATTCTAAATATCAATGGTTTTTATGACCGTATGATTGAGCATTTGAAATATACCACTGAGCAAGGCTTTATGAAGCAGGAAGATTTAGACCGTCTAGTGGTGTGTAATACCATCAGCGAAGCGATCGATATGCTACAGACAGTAGTGACCATAGATGATGCTGTGGATACAGAGAAAATGGCAGGCAGTAATAGTTAGGCCGTATCGCTATTCATACACAGCAAATGCTTGAATATTAAAAGCTATTGCAAAAAAGGAGCAGATAACCAAATCTCGGTTATCTGCTCCTTTGTTATATGTATTAACAACCTATCAGCGAATCATGTCTATTAGGCATCAGCAGGCGTGAGATCGTCCAATGCTACTTCACGAATACTATGATTGACATGAGCCATAGCGATTGGGAATCCACGTTGCTCAGCGAGCTCACGTGCGACCTCATCGACAGCCAGACTATCGTTATGAACAAGGTACGACCATTCATGGGCATAGCGACTACGATTCAGAGGCGTATCGTTCTCTATCAAACCTAGATCTGTCAGCTCATTAACGATTTGATCAGCGGCAATCAAGGTCGAAGATGCTTTGACGTTTTCTGCACGGGCATAGCGTATATTAGAATATAAACTTACATCAGCGACTCGCAGCGTATCATCCTGTCCGGGAATCTGCTGCCCACCATATAGCGCGTTACCAACAGTACGTGCGCTGTTAAATGTCGGTACAAACTCAGCCACATATTCAATCGCTTGCTGACTACGTGCCTGTAGAGGCGCTTTATCCCAACCATCTTCAATATAGTGCACATATTGCTGTGGCAGTTTTGGCTGCGCACTGTCTTCACTTGATGCGACAAGACCATCATCAAACAGAGTAATGGCTTTACTCATACCATGAATTTGAAAATATCCACCAGGGTAGGGGGTAAGCTGCGCCATGCCTTCTGGTGTACCTCGTTGACCGTAGACGATAATCTCTGGTATCTGTCCACCAGCATCGCCCCAATGGGTCACATAAGACGATTTGAACTCAACCATACGCGTGACTTCGACACCAACCATATCGTCAATAACACCTGTACGGAAACCGCAAGCATTGACTAGGTAATCAACTTCGATAGACTCAGGTTGAGAGGTGTGTTCTTGACTATGGATCTGTTGATAGTCGATACGCCATTTGGTGACATGATGGTCAGCGTTGGTACAATTTTCACAATCTACTGGTACGACTTTTTGCACAGCAGTTTCGGTAAATACATGCGCATTGTCGTACTCTTCAAGTGCAAGCTTGGCAGAAGCGGCTAAACGAAAAATATTCCAGCCATATTCTTGAACAACAATTAACGGAAATTTAACTTTGTTTAAATCCAAGTATCTAGCGACTGGAATCATCCATTCATCAATCGTACTTGGTACAGCGACTTGCTCACGTTCAGACAGCTCAATCAATTGCTCATGGCTGTAGAGTTGATAGTAATCTTCAGGCTCACCCAATACCTTATTATTAGCATCTTGCTCGATCAATTCTTGATAAGCATCGGTCAAAATGTCTAAACGCGGTAGTAAATCTTCAGGCAGTCCTTCGTCACGTGTCGGTACGGCAAACACAGTAGGACGGACGTCAATAGTGTGCGGATACAAACGCAAAATATCGATACATTGCTTAAGCAGCGCTACGCAATCTTCGTCCGGTATTTCACGGTACAAGTTACCACCTGCATGCAAATGACACATAGGTGGTCCATCAATGAGAGATTTTTTCTTTTCAAACAAATAGGTCTCTAATCCTAACGCAGCAAGTCGAATCGCAATCGTCGATCCCGCAGTACCGCCGCCCAAAATGCCAACACGCTTTTTAGGTTGAGTGTTTTGTGCCCCATAAGATAACACCCCAGAATGAGCGTCACGATTAAAGGATTGAGCGTATTTTTTATCAAAAGACTGAGTCATTGTCGTCGTTGTATCCTTAATATCATCTGTATTAGGCCGTGCTCGGTATATGTATCAAATGTTCTATATTTCTTGATATGAGTGCGAAGGTAATTAAGTTCAACACACAAATCTGAACTTCAATAGTCATCTTTTCTATTGTTTAGCCATTCTTCATCTCTATAGGTTTATTTTACGAAGAACTACAGACAATATGATGGGAAATACGTAAGAAGATGCATGAGTTTTGTCAACGAGTCGCTATATGTGTGAAGTTTTTTAGATGAACCAGACTGTCTAAAAATAGAGTAAACGAGAGAAGTGGCAAACTTGTGAAATCGAAAATAAGTTCGTTTTATTGTTTTGTAAAATTCGACCGCTTTTGTAAGTATATATATTGGTAGCCGAGATAACTTAAATGCATATGCTATATTTATTTTCCTTAACAAGAAGCGTAGGTTCTGTCTTGATGACTGTTCAAAACTACAAATATCAGAATTAACAAAAGGGACAGTCGATAAAGTAAACGACAACAAGCTTATCGCTATAAAAAATACGACTAAAATTACAAGGAAGTTATGATGAAAAATATGATGGTGTTATCGGCACTAACAGGTGTATTGGCACTAACTGGCTGTACTACTTTAAAAAACGTAGTCGGCAATGATATGTCAGGTACGCATGAAGTACAGTCAACGAGCAATAATACAGCACCAGTCACTAGTAAGAATGGGGTGTTGGTAGATGCTACCAACCATATGACGTTATATACGTTTGATAAAGATTCTATGAACAAGTCAGATTGCGGTGCAGCTTGCCAAGTTGTGTGGCCAATTTTCAAAGCGCCTAGCGATGCTAAAGCTTCAGGTCAGTTTTCTGCATTCAAGCGTGAAGATGGCAAATATCAGTGGGCAATGAACGATAAGCCTTTATACTTCTATGCTAACGACACAAAAGTTGGTGACAAAGACGGTGATGATAAACTTGGCGTTTGGCACGTTATCCCAAGTAAATAATAGGCGTTAGATATAAATTAACTCGACAACGTTAAGATAAAAAAGCAGCCTATCCTCAATCATAGAGGCAGGCTGCTTTTTGTTTGTTTGGGGTTACTCTTTACTGTATTAACAGTAGCGTTCATATATTCTCTAGTATTAGATGCAATCTGTACTATGTCACATTTGCTAAAGGCTCAATCTGAATAGTCTCTAGCACTTCTTCTTTGCTAGGCTCTTTTCTGTATAAGGGAAAAAAGTCTGAGAGCAGATCACTTTCCGTGAACCAGATATCCGTCACCAACTCTGTATATTTCGCTGCGTTAACAATGAGTCTATAAGTCTTAAATAGTAACTCTTGTGAGCTAAAGCCTTTTTTATACTCATATAAAGAATCTAAATTGGAGCCAACGCCGCCACCAAGATGTAGCACTTCATAACGGTTCTCTCGTCCCCAATTGCGAGCAACGTGAGTGATAAGTTTAGAAGGTTGTAGATGCGTATAGGCGTTCAGCGTGCCGCCAAGATGGAACTGCATAATGCCAGACTCTTGGCAGAGCGTATATATAGAAGACCCAATTGGTTTGTCGTCTTGATAGGCAGTTATCAACAGTATTTTTTCTTGAAGGTTTTCAAGCAAATTAAAGAAATAATCATCATCAAAGAAGTAATAATCATTGGCCTTGACGTGTCGCATCGTCTCTTTATAAATGTTTGAGAACACCATCGCATTCTGTCGGGTTAAGAATTCTATTTTTGTCACGACATCCATTTTTATGGCTTTTTTGATACCACGGCGATGTCGATTTTGTGTCTCGCTCCAATGCTCTTCTTCTGACTTACTTAAATCAGACATCAAAGTCAGCCCATGAGTAAGTGCTTTGCCAACTGTGGGTATCCATTCTTTATTAATAATCGGATGCAACCGCATAAACAAAGACACACAGCCTCTCTCGCAAAGAAAGGCTCTTATCTCATCCAGTATGATGTCTAACTCGGCATCAGTGAGGTTTTTGTCCATCAACGGGCCACCGTAACCATAAGTGGAAGTAGCATCCCAGTGCTCTGAGTCAATGTCTCTAACTATGATAGGTAACAATACTTCCTTGTTCTTATAGTGAGCGATGATGCCTTGAGGCTTGCCTTTGTCGATGACAGCTGAGGCCGCAATCCAACCAGATAAGTGATATATATCAAAATGATGATTTGATACCTTCTTATCCCACTCAGCATCTATCGCTATGTAATCAACTTGTACTGTATCCACGTTGCTGCTCCCTCAGTGTTGCGTTATATATTCGTAAATCCGTATATACGAATATAACAACAAAGTATGAAGCCTTCAAGTACATAAAAACCTTTTATATAAAATAATGAATATATATGATTAAAGCGTAGAAGAATTTGCAGGAAATAAAAAAGCAGCCTGCCTCTATAGATGAAGGTAGGGCTGCTTTTTTGTTTTTGTCGAAAGCTGTTAGAGAGCTACAAGCTTACTGTTATTCCTTTTCTACTAGCTCACCATCAATTTGGATAGGGACATTGGTTGTGATACCGTCAGCGTAAGCGGTCATACCATAAGCGGCGCGATCAAGTGTACCAGTGGCGCGGAAACCAACGACTGGTTCTTTGGTAAGAGGGCTATTAGCGATTTTGTTCAACGTGACATCTAGGGTTAGTGGTTTGGTTTGACCCAATAGAGTGAAGTCACCCGTTACTTTAGCCTGCTGCGGATTGATGAATTTGACCTGAGTAGATTTGAAAGTCATGGTTGGATATTTTGCGACATTGAAAAACTCATCCGTCTTTAAATGCTTGTCACGAGCATCCCAATTGGTATCGATACTATCGGTCGCAATGGTAAAGTCCATGCTGGTTTGATTTGGTGCTTTCATATCATAATTCACCATGCCCTCGACATCACTAAAATGACCCATGGTGGTTGAAAACCCTAAGTGACTGACAGAAAATCCAACGCGAGTATGGGAGTCATCTAGCTGCCATTGGGTCGGCAGAGCGGCGCTTGCCATGGTAGTAACTGCTAATGCTGAGCCAATAAATAGTGCTTTGATGGCCGTGCTTATTTTAGTATTTATCATTAAATGATCCTTATTTAAATTAGTTAAGTTATGAGTGATTGAGAAGTAAATGAGTTGGTAAGAGTTACGGTAAAAGTGAGTATGTATCGCGTAGTTTTACCTTTTGAGCATACTACATATGATTGCAAACTAAGATTATATTTAGTTAGATTATCTACAATAGTACGTACTATTGATTAATTTAACTAACCTTGCTACTGTACTAAAATCAATCATCTATCTCAACACTCTCGAGCTTTCAGTGACAACTTATCACATATTTCTATCACAACTGCTCCTTGCGTCTTACGTCAAAAACCGTTAAAATCGCGGTTTAATTTTCCCGCTGGGGAAAGGCTAAGCGAACAGAAGGGTGGTGTTGGGTGCTGGAATAAGCCAGTGACGCAGTTGCCATACTTGTAATGTCCTTAGTGCCTCAGTTACGTATGTCATTATTTGTTTGATACATCATCGCTGATGCTGTATTTAGACGTTGTACATACATCGGACCTAGAGAGTATATTATGCGTAAAGATATCCATCCTAATTACCAAGAAGTTTTATTCCACGACACTAACGCTGACGTGTTCTTTTTGACTCGCTCAACTGCTAAAACTAAAGCGACTCGTGAATACGAAGGTAAAGAATACCCATACTACCCACTTGATATCTCAAGTGCGTCGCATCCATTCTATACTGGTGAGCAACGTAAAACTTCTACTGAAGGTCGTGTTGCAAGCTTCAACAAACGCTTTGGCGCATTTGGTGGCCGTAGCAAGAAAGCTGCAGACGCTGCTGAATAATTTACACTTATGGTGTAAATATATTTCGCTAAGCAATAAAAAACCGCTGATTATTCAGCGGTTTTTTTTGGTTTAATTTTTTATAATCTAAATAATAATCTATCCAGCTTTTTAGCGCTCAAACTCAGTGGTAGATGAGTCTAATAACTGAACAGAATCTAGTAACTGAATAATAGTCTCTACGATCTGCTGCGCCCAATAGCCGTACATCAGACTGCTAGGATGAAATCCATCACTGGCAAACATCACATTGATATCGATAGCCGAGCCATTTGCATGCTCTTCTAGCATCCGTGTAAAGTCGGTTGCCATATAGGTGACACCAGCATGAGCCGCACAGACCTGCTGCAATATTCCATCCAGTACCGATGCTTTTGCACCTACAAAGTTATTGAGCGGGGCAGGGATTGCAGGCATTTGTGCCATCGGCGGCAAACTTAAAAAAACCAATTCTCGTACGCCAAATTTGCGCTGTGCAATATTGATAATGTCTTCAATTTGCTGTTGCCATTTATGTATAGAGACATTGGACGTCGTGTCATTGACCCCTACGCTTAGCAACATCACATCAATAGGCTGTTCAGGAGCAGGTAAGACATATAACCTGCGTAGAATATCAAAGCTGGTATGACCTGTTGTCGCTTGCAATGACCAATTGAGTCGAGCAAAGTTTGCTTGGATAGCTTCGTTTTGTTCCAGTATCGGTATGAGCTTACCGACCAACGCTTCCTGCTGCGTTTGGCTACCTACACCTGCTGCTGCTGAATCGCCAACAACCATGAGGTTAAATGTCTTAGCGTCTTGCGTTGATGCTTCATCATTCACTTGAGGCAGCTCAATCATGCCGTGCCTTTCGCCATGTGGTTCAGGCAAGCGGACTGTATCACGCTTGATTTTTCGACCTTGATAGAGGTAGACAGGGGCAAGTAAGACGTCTCTTGCGACCGATGTCAGCTTATTAGTGTCTACCATCCTGCACGTTCCCTGATAGTCGTGAGACTGTCTTCAATTAACAATTTACCATCGACGTAGACATCGCGTAATAGATTGTCATTTTGGTCGCCTATCTCATTTTCTTTGACAGTTGTTAGCTGCCCGCTGTCGTCTTTTACCAGTGCCAATCGCCCTTTTTTCGAGCGTTTTGAGCGGCTGGTAACAGGATCTTTATAAATATCCTTCCATGCACCATCGATAGAGATAGCGCTAGATTTCATCGCCCAACTCATGGTGTCGCGGTTGACTTGCTGCAATAGACCACCGCCCATACCAAACGTCACGTTTTCTATGCTAAAGCCTGCTTTGATGACCACATCAATAATTTTACTTAAGCTTTGCGAGCTGATGCCATCACCTTGGATGATGCGTACGTAGTCGGGCAGCACTTTATAGCCTTTGCTGTTTACCGTCGTACCGAACTTCACTGCCAAGCGCTCCAACGCTTCACGTACGACTTTGGTAGGTTCGCCGCTGTCCGGTCGAATAACCAATGTGCCGCCCATATTTTTGACTTCGTCTTTCAAGGCATCGCCCCAGATATTGTCGATGGCATTCCATAAATCATAACTATCTGAAACGACCGAAAAAGCTTTGTCTTCGCCGCCAAACTGCTCGATCATATTGTGAAAAGCAGCAGTCTCGCCATCACGTCCCCAAGCTGTCATCGCTGTCTCTTATACACATCTGACGCTGCCGACG
>CAJXUF010000026.1 GCA_913061175.1 uncultured Psychrobacter sp. | reverse complement strand
CTACACACTGCATATCGTCGGCAGCGTCAGATGTGTATAAGAGACAGGTCTAGAACTAACCTATGACGATCCAACCTCAGAAGACAAAGTATCTATGATTACAGATGCTATCAAGCAAGACATGCTAGATGAGTGGTCTCGTACCAAACGCGCTCCTGCACATACACAGTTTTTGCATAGTGATGAGTTGGCCGAAGCACGCGAAGTTGCTCCTGTCGATGATTGACACAGAACATTAGAGTATTTTTAGAAATAAGGTCTCTAAAAATACTTTAATTATGCAATTTGATAACGCTGTGCTATCGCCAGTATTTGCTTAACCACATTATGTTGCTCACTCATAGGCAATTGCTCTGTCGTTCCAATGATAGTGATGGCATATTCTAGCAATAGATCTTCACCAGAAATTTTGTCACTACTTGTGGATGGTTTAGCAGCACTACTGGCAAACTGCGGCAATATGACAGGTATCGTAATGGCGTTGATCCCCATGAGCATATCGCCCGTCACTGTCGCATAGCCTTGAGTACGAATTTTGGCCTGTAGCTGGGTAAAGTGCTGCCACTTCTCGGTCATATCTGCGACGGTATTACTCGTATGCCACTCAGCTGTGACCAATGGCTGAATGACGGCATCAGGTTGATAACTGGCAAATAACTGCCCTGTGGCCGATGTCGTCAAAGGCATACGTGAGCCAATGCGAGTAATGATACTAATCGGACTGTCTGGCTCAACAGACTGAATAATAATGGGGCCTTCGCTAAACCATTTAGCGATTTGCACACCGCAGTTTAACGTGTCTTTGATTTCATTAGCCACTTGTGTGAGACGTGCCAAAAGATTGTTTTGGTTGAGTCCAGTATGTCCTAGTGATGCCAATGCATTGACTCTATCGCCGAGCCCATAGCGACCATCATCAAGCTTACGCGCGTAGTTTTTGCGGATGAGACTAACCAAGTAACGATGGGATTTTGCTGGGTGCATTTGCATGGCTTCAGCGATATCTTTTAGCATCATAGGCTCATTACGGTCGATCAGCACATCGAGTATCGACAGCCCAATCTCAAGCGACTGAACTCCACTTTGGTTTTTACTGGTGATAGAGCTGTCTATAAGGGTTTTGTCTGCTGGCATGATTTGCTCGATTCTGGTGTGCTTGGTTATTTTTTAATGACGGTCTGCTTGATAATGGTTTGTTCAATAAGGGTTTACCCGATCAAATATCACTGAGATACAGATCTTACTTCATAATGTTTATCTTTATAAAAACACATCAATATAAGGACATGAATCATGATGACACTTTATGGCTACTTTCGTAGTAGCACGTCTTACCGTACTCGTATCGCTATGAACCTAAAAGGCTTAGATTACGATGATATCACGATCAATCTGGCTCAGGATGAACAGTTAGAGTCTGCCTTTAAAGCCATTAATCCGCAAGGATTAGTACCTGTCCTACAAGCTGACGATTTATTATTATATCAAAGTCCAGCTATCTTGGAGTGGTTAGAAGAGGTCTACCCTGAGCACGCACTATTACCTAAAGATGCTGCTGGGCGTATGCAGGTACGCGCGCTGAGTGCCATGATTGGTTGCGACATCCATCCAATTAATAATCGCCGCATTTTGCAGTACCTGCGTAATGAGCTGTCAGTAAACGAGGAAGATGTGATTGCATGGTGCAATCGCTGGATCAGTGAAGGTTTTGCCGCTTTAGAGACACGTTTGGCGGCGGATAATAATCGCGGACAGTTCTGCTATGGGGACAGTCCTACTCTCGCAGATTGTCATTTGACTCCGCAAGTCTCTTCTGCTCGCCGCTTCAAAGTAGATTTGAGCGCTTATCCCAATATCGTCGCCATTGATACTCATTGCCGTACACTAAAGGCATTTGCAGATGCCGACCCTATGATGCAGCCTGATGCGCCGAAACGTGATGCCTAATTTAAGACAGTTTTTATAGGATACCTATCTTTATAGAATATTTATCTTCTCAGCCAAATATTAAGTGACTTAAAATTAACACTTAATATTTGGTCTAGCTTTATTCTTCACACCTTCATATTTTCGCAGCTTAACCTCTAGCTTTATCGCTTAACTTTGCCTCATTGATTATTATTTATTCAATTTTTACAATATAATTTTTAATATATTCATATTAACGGTTGTATGGTAGGCAGCTGTTGGTTATTCTTTATATAAGCATTTGTCATCGCTCAAATTTGTACTTTATTAGCTGTAGAAAAAAGTACTGTCTTATTCATCACAATAAGGTTGAACAATATGAATGATATATCCTCAGCAGAGATAACCACCCTACCATCGGATGCAGCAAACAAGATTTATGCATCAGCAATCATGTTCAGAGATGAAACAGAAAGCGCTAGAAAAATTGCACCCGTGGTAGTCAATAAACTTTCAGAATTTGCATTATTTAGAATGGGGCTGCCTAAATCATTAGGAGGATGGGCAGGCAACCCAGTAGAAACGCTAAAAACTTATGAGACGTTGGCCAGTGCTGAGGCCTCCGTTGCTTGGATCGTTTGGAACAACCATTTGGCCTGTACATTCGGTCGATTTTTGGATGAATCCAGCATGAAAGAAGTATACAGCGACCCCTCTCATATTTATGCCAATTCCGCACGTCCTGAAGGCGTGGCCCAAACAGTAGATAATGGCTATATGGTATCAGGACAATGGACACTCGTCTCTGGATGCCAATTGGCTGACTGGTTTGTGCTACGTTGTCTCGTTATCTCCGAAGGCTCTCCTACGACTCTTGGCCCAGGTGCAAATTTAAAGCTATTTTTTATTCCCAAGAAAGATGTAAAAATCATTGATACGTGGGATGTGGGCGGCCTAAATGGCACAGGTAGCCACGATATCGTTGTTAAAGACGCTTTTGTCAAAGAGGCTTATGCAGTTGACTTTGATAGTCCTGTGGCTGTCGATACTGCCTACAGTCGACTGCCTATTGGTTGTATCAATGCTGCTGGCTGTGCAGCTATGGCGCTAGGCGTATTAAAAGCCGCCATGGATGACTTGGTTGATATGTGCCTTGAAAGAGTAACACCTGGTAAGAGTCCGGATCTACGCGACCGTGCAACGGTACAGGCTACCATTGCTAAGAGTAAAACAGTACTAGCATCAAAACGCGCCCAACTGCATCATAGTGTCGAGGTACTATGGGAAGAGGCACAGCAGCAGAACACCTTTACTGATATACAGCTTGCAGATGTATGGGCCGCTTCTTGTGAAGGCGCAAGAGAAGCTCGTGACATAGTATCTGAAATTTACGCAGTCGCAGGCACAGCCTCCCTATATAAAAAGCATAAGATAGAAAGGGCGCATAGAGATATTCATGCGATTTTGCAGCATGGCATTATTCAACCTCACTGGATGAATCAAGCAGGTATGGCCTATGTTGGACTGAAACCGAATGGTGCAATGTTCAGAATATAGAAGCCCTTAATTATAAATAATAAGCGCTTGTGAGACACAATTTACAAGCGCTTATTTTGATTCATCGACATTATTGCTGCATCAATTGTTTATCTTTAAGCCGTAAAAAAGCAAAACATTAGATGTCTTGCTTTTTTATAGTCTACCGATAGCTACAATTGAGAGGTTTTGTTAGTCAAAATGGAAACCTGCACCCACTGCGCCGCCTACGTTTCCTTGAGTATCTGCCGAACCATTTACCTTAATGACCCAGCGACCGTCGTTAGATAATTTAGAGAAACCAATTGCTACAGCACTCTCTCCATTATAGGTACCGACACCGCCACCAATCAGTGACTTACCTGCGATATAAGCCTGAGGCATTGCCGACATTGCCATCGCGGCTGAAATACCTGCGTTTGCATCGTCTTCTACTTCGTCGATTTTGTAGCCAAGATCGCTCATATTATTATTGAGTCGACTATCAAGCGCGCTAAGCTGACTATAATTGACGGCGTCTGTTGCTTCGACCCCCTCGGCGACACCAGTCATACGTTGGTTACCAGCATATAGACCTTGAGACGTCATACTTGGCCCATCTTGCATACTGATGCCCTCACTATTGATAATTGTTGTCCCAACTGTGACACTGTCAACGCTGATATTACCGTTTAGATCAAACTTAATACTACTACCATCTGCTGTAGTGGTGATGTTATTACCACCAGTGAAGCTGAGGACGCTACCATCGCCAATTGGTTTGTTGATATTGGCACCACTGTCTGCGCCAAAATTGAGTCCAGCATCTAGCTTATCCGTATTGGTTTTGATATTCGTGGTATTGGTCGTGATATTGCTAGTATTCGTAGCAATATTTGTCGTATTGGTCGCGATATTGGTTGTATTAGTGGTAATGCTCTCTGTGTTAATTTGAACATTTTCACTAATTTCAATCGTGCCTTGTCTGATAGAAGCAATCGCTCCATCGATATTGCTTTCACCCGTTCCACCAATATCACTGTTGGTAAAAGTACCACTCTCAGCATCATAAACAGTGTCACCACCGATAATACTGCTGATACCAGTGCCTTGGGCATAAAGCTGACCACCATTTATGGCGTCCTGACTTGTCGCCGAAACTTCCCCATTTTGAACGTTGGTAATTTTGGTATTAGCGGCATCAATACCACTTTTCGTGATGCTTGGGCCACCTGCAATGGTCAGTCCATTGTCATTCATAACCGTACCACCAGTGGTTACGCTATTCAAAGTAATATCTGGGTTCAAATCAAAGCTAATGTCATTAGCACTGGTAGGTATGGCTACAGCTTGTAGTGATGGACTACCATTAAGAGCAGCGACATCACTCACTGATTTCCGAGATACCTTGATATTACCGTCTTTACTACTGAGGTCGACGGCATCTCCTTGTTTTACCATGGTAGCGATATCACCTTGAGCGGTGATGCCCCAACCTTGATCCAAGGCAATGGCGACATCTTTTAACTGCCCAACATTGACAGCATCCGTATTTAGCACACCTTCCCCAACGTTGCGAATGGTGTTACCTCCATTGTCTAGACCACGGCTACTCAATGAGACCTGCGAAACCATTCTATTCACGCCATTTCCAACGAAGGTAAAGCCTGCATCACTCATGATGCTATTACCTATCTGTATACTGCCATTATCTCCGAGGTCTAACTGATTATTCAGTTTCACCTGGACGCCAGTCGCAGAAGCGACAGTAGTCAGATTGTTATCTCCTGTGACATTGATGGTATCGCCTAGCGAAAATTGCTGATCATTGGCACTATTGCCGTCACCAATTTTGATGCCTTTAGCGATTTCATCATTAGTCATAGTGAGCTGTGCAAAGTTTACGGCATCGGTTGGGGCAATTCCCTTATCAACTTTGATAATTCTATTATTACCATTATCAAGACCTTCGTTGCTTAACGTAATGGTCTGATTAGGACCATCAGCGATAGTGACGCCTGCATTGTTAAGCACAGTGCTTTCCATTCTCACGCTACCGTTCTTACCAAGCATGACATCTTCAGCCAATCTAACGTTTAGATTGCCCTCTTCATCAGCGATCACACCGATATTGTTCTCAGTTAACTCTGTCGCGCCTCCTTGGAGTGTCAACGTTTGACCCAACTTGCGATTGACGACAACGGTTGTATCATCTCCTGTGAAGTTCAGTCCTAGGTCCACTGTATTGTTGGTTGCATTTAATTGTCTAACATTGACGGCATCTGTATCTCCCTGACCATCATCTACATTGACGATTCTATTGCCACCATTATCAAGACCTTCACTATTCACACGAACTGTACTATCAGCAAAGCTAGCACTAGTAAAAGTAACATCCTCTTTTGTAGCGATTTTGATACCACCATCCTCAGCATTAAGAACAATGTTATCTCCCGTTAGGAAATTAGCCGTATTATCCGTTTGATTAAGCGTTTTAACATCAACGCCGTCTATTTGGGCAACAATGGTCTGCATAGCACTGTCTGCTTTAACTAGACTGGCTTTGCTATCGGCACTTAAATCAACAGCGTAATCGGTCGTGTTAGTTGTATCATCTTTTTCACCTGCGGTAACTGTGACAGCTGCAGATCCTGCTGAAGCAGTAACGCCATCTGCATTAACAGTATAGACATCTTGACCGTTACCACCTGTAGACTTCACAACACCCGCAATATTAGTACCTGCGGCGACCTCTGTTTTAGCAGCAGCAGAGGCACTGCTGAGCTGACTGACATTGACAGCATCTTTAGCCTGAGTGCCATCATCAACATTTACGACCTTTCTGTTGGCAGCATTGATACCACCAGATTTTGTTACGCTTGGACCACCAATAATATTGAGACCATTACTAGATAGAAGAGTTTTAGAAAATGGCGTTGATACAGCAACGCCTAAACTACTAACATTTGTATTAACAAACCTATTCCCCGTTCTAACACCTAAACCATCAACGGTAGTACTAAAGTATGAGTTACCTGTTTTAAGACCAGAACGATCAAGTGTCGTTGTATCACCAAAATCGAATGGAGAGCTTGAGCCCATTCTTACACTACCGTTATTACCTAGGTCTAAATTGTTGTTGAGTTCGAACGAGACATCATTACTAGTAGTGTCTTTAGAAACAGTGATATTGCTATTTTTGCTATTAAAGTCAACTGAGTCGCCAGGTCCTACAGTACTTGCAGTGGTAGCATCACCTTGTGCACTGATATCCCAGCCTCTATTAGCAATGTCTGTAACAGCTTTTAGCTGAGATACGTTCACTGCATCCGTATCTGCTGAACCACCTGCAACGTTGACGATACGACGTTCGCTTGCAACAGCGCCTACTGAGACGGTGCCGTTATTGGCATCAGCCGCAACATTGGTTAAGAAAGATGCACCGCTTTGTACAGCTGCAATAGAGTTTTGACCTAAAGCGACACTGTTTAGAGCATTTGCTCTAGAACCTTTACCTAGTGCAATACTACCTAACGCTTCAGCTCGTGCATCAAGACCAAGTGCAATAGTGTCTTGGGCAGTTGCTTTTGCTTCATAGCCTATCGCAACCGCACGACTTGCGGTTCCGTTTGTGGCTCTTTGACCTATCGCCACTGAATTAACACCCGCTTTGGCCTCCTGACCACCAGCAAAGCCATTGAACGAAGATCGCGCACCTTCACCGATAACGGTTGCATTTGCGTTTGCAAATGCGCTCTCTCCAACAGCGGTTGCATTATTACCTTTTGCATTGGCATTCGAGCCAACGGCAAGAGCGTCAGTACCTGTTACTGACGTGGTGTATGGCTGTGCACTGCCAGAGCGGATAGGGAAATCAATGCCAGCAACGATAGTATCTAACGCTTTTAATTGAGATACGTTTACTGCATCACTGTTTTGAGTACCTGCTGCGACATTTACAATTTGGCGAGTACCATTAGTAGAGCTACCAACAGAAACTGCACCAAGACCTGTACTATTAGTTGCTGTAATAGCTGCTTTGTCTATGACACTAGCACTTGATGGAGCAAACCCAAGCGCACCACCTGCAACGTTAGCTACAGATTGTGATCCTAGCGCCACGCCATCTTGAGTATTAGACTGAGCGCCGGCACCTAGAGAGACAGAACCATCCTTGCTCGCTGATGCACCAATACCAAAGGCGGAAGCTGCAATACCTGCTGTACTAGATTGCACGCCAATAGCGGTAGACAAGTCTCCTGTAGATAGCGCCTTTGAGCCAATAGCTATGGAGGCTGCACCTGCAGCTTCAGTATTCCTATCATACTGTGTTGGTTCAACAAGATCTCGACCAGTGTAAGATCTAAACACCGTATTAACACTACCACTGTTTTGGCCAACATTAGCTGTGCCATCGGTGTTTGCTTCGGATGCAGCATTCAAATCGTCACCACCGATAGCAATAGAAGAGCTACCTTTTGAGACAACATTTGCACCAATAGCGATGGATTGTTCTCCTGATGCAGTCGTGTGCTGACCACTCTCGCCACTACCAATGGCTATCGTTTGGCTACCAGATGCACTGGCATTGCCACCCATAGCCATCGCATTGTAGCCTGTTGCACCATCATTGTTTTCGTTAGTTAACAACCCTGTGGCGCTGCTGTTTACACTGTAGTACTTGGTTTTGTTAGCCGCAACCGTACTGGCTAAGCTATGAAGCTGCGAGCCATTAACTGCATCTTTGCTCCCTACCATAACGTCGCCATCGGCTACATTAATGATTTTATTATTACCATTGTTTAGACCACTACTGCTCAAAGTGACACTATTGGCTGGATTTATGGCTGTAATCTTAATACCTGAATTGTCAACTAAAGTATCACCCGTTTTGAGACTGCCATCAGTCCCTAAGTCGATATTTTCATCAAGCTTTATCGTTAACGACTTATCATGTCTATTGGCAGTCACGCTGATATTTTTGGTATTTGGATCACCAATGACCGTTTCTCCACCCTGCACCGTTAGTGTTTGATGAAGGAATGAATTGGTATGTATTCTAGGTGTTGGGTCGTCTCCAGCAAAGTAAGTACCCAATGCATTTGCCTGCATGCCAAAGCCAGCAGCTAGTAGCCCAAGCGCTATGGTGCTCAGACGTATCGTACGGATAACGGACAGGTTAGACGTTGTATTGATGGTAGCGTTAGAGCTAACGCTAGATTTGGAAGATTTGCCACGTCCCTTCGCGTATTCACCAACGGCGGTAAAACAACTTAAGGCTTCGTTCCAGATGACTTTATAGATGCGGTTCATGATGCGTACTCCCTTACAGACTTGTCAGATTTAAAAAATCAGAGATAAGATCTATGTCAGAGAGACGATGTGACAAAATAAAACGAGTTATAAGCTTATAATAACGAGACCTTGTTCAAATAATAGTTGTAGTAGTCTTTAAGGAATAAGACGTTCTGTTTTGTATAATCTTTATCACTCTCTGTATATATTAGTATTACCGAATATATACAGAGAGACAATACCGTTCATCCATGTTTTAATACCGTTCGTCTATTATATTCATATAAACAAATATAATTACTTTTAATTTTTTTCTATTTATAATAAATTACGTCGATTTTAAAAAGAGTCAGCTTTTATCTATTACTAAATATGCGCTTATACACATTAAAAATACATGATAAGCGCATATTGGTTACATAAATTGTTTCTACATTATTTATCTTTTTGTCTGCTAGGTAGCACTATTTGAACCACCAACCCTTGGATACCATCTTGCCGATTATGAGCATTGATATATCCTTTATGCGCCATGACTACAGCATGGACAATAGCCAATCCAAGACCATAGCCGCCAGTATCACGATGCCGAGCAGTATCGAGCCGCACAAAGGGATGAAAAATACGTTCTAAGTCTTTGTCTGCCACACCGCCACCTTCGTCTGTTATATTAATTTGAACAGCTGGTGCCTTATTGTCCATTTGTATTGCTTTGATTTCCGCAATCACTGTCGAACCCGCTGCCGTGTGCATAAAAGCATTGCGAATGACATTTTCAAGCGCGCTATACAACTGCTCTGCATTACCTTGAACTGTCCAAAATCCTTCCAAACTATCTAACGCTGAGGCTACAGGCGGTTGCCATTGCCAATGTACGTCTTTATGTTGAAACTCAAAGCAGACATCCTCTCCGATATTGCTAATGATGTCGGATATGTCGACTGCCTCACTTTCCAAATTATCAACGGTGTATTGCTGCATTTGTAGAGACTGAATATGAATGATTTGCTCAATTAGCTCATTCATTCGTGTAGATTCTTTATCGATACGGTCTAGATAACGGTTAGCATTGGGCGCAAAGTCTCGAGTCAGTTCAGTCGCGACATCCAGACGAGCAAGTGGCGAACGCAGCTCATGTGAGATATCACTAAGCATTTGCTTACGTGCAAGCTCACTGTCAACCAGTCTGGTCGATAGATGAGCAACGTCTTTGGCTAATAACCCCAATTCATCATCGCCCATCTTGGACAGTTCTGGATTGGCTTGATAATTACCATCGATCATACGGTGTACGGTATTTTGTACACGGCCAATCCGCTGGGTTAGCGTACGACTGAGCCATATGCAGACCAATACGCTAAAGATAACAATCAATAGCAAACGTATTGGAAAATTACCGTGCTGTATCTCTACTACGTCTGAAAAACGCAAGTGCGGACGCAACTGTATGATGATTGACTGGCCATCAGGTAATTCAACAGACATATCGGCCAGTTCAGGACGAGTATCGATATCAGCTACTGCGGCACTACTTGCCGTTCTCGGCTTTAAGAATTTTTGCCAAAAAGACGGCTCATCTTTTGGTATCTCATTGTCGTGCTCACGCAGTCTATTGTCAGCATTGCGGCCTTCTACACCATAAACGTTATTCTCTACTCTAGGCGGTCTAGGCGACACTGGTCGCACCGGTTGTATCGCACGATCCATTAGCTGCCGACCACTTTGCAACTGTCCTTGCGCGCGATCGTCTTTGTCACGGTAACGCGGGAATATAATAGCGCCCTGCTCATCATAGACTCTGATTTGATTCATCAACTGGCGGTCTTGACGATACATCTGCCTGACAGACTCTACATCACCAGCCCGTAGTGACGCGACCATCTCTTCACGCTTTATCAATAGGCTGTCAATTTGTACGTCCATACGAGAGGTCAGCTCTTTTTCAGCCAACCAGCGCTCTACCACGATAGACAATACAGAGGTGATTAAAATCGTCAGTAATAGGCTCAAGAACAAACGCCAAAACAAGGTGAAGCGCACCTTAAACTTAGATGCTTTTTTGAGGGTCTGCTCAGCAGCTTTCATCGATATGTCCGTCATTACAGCACCAGTTGATAACCTTTACCACGCACCGCTTTTATTGGTTCATCGTGAAAAGGTTGAAGTTTTTTGCGTAAGCGAGATACATGTACATCGAGGCTACGGTCAAATGGCTGCAATTCACGCTGCAAGACATTTTCTGACAGCCATGCTTTACTGACCACCTCCCCTTTTTGTTTGAGCAAGGCCACGAGCAGATCAAACTCTGTACCAGTGACTTGTAGCGTTACCCCATCTATCTGACAGGCACGTTGGTTTTGATCGAGATGCAAACGACTTTCTGGCAACGGAGTATGCTCTGATGCGGTCGTATTGGTGCGTTTAATCACTGCATTGATACGCGCTAGCAGCTCTCGAGGGTTACAAGGTTTGGTAATATAATCATCAGCACCCAGCTCTAGACCAATAATACGGTCAATCTCTTCCCCTTTTGCTGTCAGCATAATGACTGGGATATCGATAATATTTGGTAATTGGCGCAGCACACTTAACCCATCTAGTTTTGGCATCATAATATCGAGCACGAGTAAATCATAAACCGTATCTTCGTGTGCCACCGCTTTGAGTCGTTGTATGACTGCGGCGCCATCATGGACACAATCACACTGAATGCCATGATTGTGCAAATACTCTTGTAATAACTGGGTTAACTCTTCGTCATCATCGCCTATCAATATATTTGGCACACTTATCTCCTTTCACTTTCGATAGCATTCATTGGTTTAATTCGTTTAGTTACCCATATTATCAGGCAAGCACTTACCAATTCACCAGAAACGTTACCTTTCTTAATACTTCATAAATGTTCGTAACCTTTAACTGTCGTAATATACTCCTATCAACAGCAAGTATTGCATTTCTAAGATGGCTTACCATAACGAGCGATAACGTTCAACAGATGGTACTTGCAAGATAAAAATTTAGTACTTATGAAATCAAACTCAATGTAATCAAGGATATTATGATGAAAAAATTACTATTAGGCTCAGTATTAGCAGCATCTAGCATATTTACAGTGACCGCTTGCACCAGCGTTAACGCAACCACTGATACAACGCCAACTGCGCAAATGCAAAAGAACCACAAAGATGGCATGAAAAAAGGTGAGATGAGAGGCCCAATGTCAAAACTGGATCTAACAGCGACACAGCAAGCGCAAATCAAAGCCATCATGCAAAACAAACGTGGCGATCGCACTGCTGACCGTGCAGCACATCAAGCAGAACGCGCGCAAATGGATCAGCAAATACAAGCACTGACCAATGCTAGCACTTTGAATACTGCTGCTCTGAACCGTCTGGCTGATCAAAGAGCGGCAAAAGAAAAGCAACGCTTTATCGAACGTGTACAAACACAACATGCCATCGCTCAAGTGTTGACTGCTGAGCAACGTGCAAAGATGGAACAAATGAAATCAGAGAGACAAGAAAAAGGTCGCAAGCATTCAAAAGACCGTAAAGGCCATGACAAACAGCATCAAGGTATGTAATAAGCCACTCCGGAAAAGTGTTATTTTACCTAGCTGTATACGTATAAAATGAAAAAGCGCGCCGTTAATAGGTGCGCTTTTTTTAATGCAAAATTATCCTGTTCAAAAACTAATAATGCTTTCTATTTACTTATTAATACTCTAATCAGTTACTCAACCGAACCAATACGCTCTCTGACCATCGGCAACATGTTAAAGACCATCTTACCTACTGCCGTGCCATTACCATCTTGGTAGTATTGCAGCAGCTCTGGAGCATACTTTCGTAAATCAATGCTATTGCTAGCGTTCGGCGACTGCACATTGCTTGGTAGGTTAGGAAACACTAAGTCCTTATTGCTAATAGCGGAATACTGTTGCAACACATCTATCCTCATACCCTTATTGTTATTCGCTTCGCTAGTGTTATCTAACTGACGACGTAAGTGCTCCCATGTGAGTTGACCGCGCTTATCAAACCCGTATAGTTCCTGTACTTCTGTATTGGCAACGGTCTCACCTGTCGTGGCTTCCTCTTTCATTTGATCTTTTATCATAGCCAGTATTTTTTGTACAATAGACTTACTGGTGAATGCCTTTGGATTTTGAATCGACTCAAACGCTGTCATCGGTTCGGGTTCTTGTACCAGCTCTGGGTATTTTTCACTGATCCGATCGTAGAAAATCTGCATATATTTCTGTTGCGACGTTTGATAATCCCCAAAGCTTTGTACTCGGCGAATGATTTGATCGCTTGGTAGCATAGCCGATAACTGGTGCGCGGGCAGCTTTGGAGACAGTGAAGCAAGTGAGTTAGGGGCAACATAATTAAACTGGCTGACAGGAGCCGCATCATAAGTCGCATCTAATGCCGCAAAGTGGCTTTTTATCACTTCACCACCAAATCCTTTAGGCAATGTACCATCATCAATGGCTATTTTTAACCACTTATTTTGCCATTTTGTACCGAGTTTATTGTCCAACAATTCTGAGTTTAGAATTGCAAAATTATCTGCCCATAGGTAAATATCACCGTTTTTAAAATCCATATAAATAGGCTGGTTGATACTGCTGTGATGATTACGTGCTTGATATTGCGCACTAGCGAGCATCGTAGCCTTGCCTGCCATCGGTTGATAGATCCCTTGAGAGTCGATAGAAAGCGGCTTTAGTAGATACTCCTCTAATAACTGTGCTTTCTTCACATCTAACGGTCTTTGTTTATCCTCATAATTATCAAATAGCGCTTGATAATCTGGTGCTACTTTTACATCGCTATCGTATTGATGGTCATCCCATGCATGATAGGCAGCTACGCACTCAAAGTACGACTGCCTTATGCTGTCACGCTTAGTATCGTAATCCACCGCTAAGATATCTTTGTTTTGCTGTTCGGCTTGCAGGATTAGAGCGGCGTACGCTTGATCATGTGCCTCTTCGCAGTGTTCATCTACATAGTCTGATGCCGCCATTTTCTCCGTACTAGTATTAGTATCGGCATCGGCATCTGTAAATTGTTGGTTATTACCAATCTCAAGATTGCTATGATAGCTAAAGGACTGACGTCGCTGTTTTTTCAGGGCTGTTTCTAGTGTCTTTTTGGCAACGCTAGGCGCTTGTTTTACAGCCGCCGTGTTGGACTGGCCCAAACTGGTAGACTGGCAACCTGTTAACAACAGCACCCCTGTCAAAAATGCGCTGGTTATTAGCAGATTATTTTTAGTCTTACATGGCAGACGTTGTGCAATGGTGTGAGGTACTGTTTTCATTTTTTATCCTTAATAGATATGAGCGTAAATGCAATGAGATAATGTCATTTGGCTTCTATTTTTCATTCATATCATCTTGAGCATCGTCAACTCGGCTCTCATCGACAGCGTCTGCGCCATTGTCATTATCGTTACCATATTCATCACTGCTATAAGCACCTTCGACACCGCTATCTTGATAGTCGTAGCGTGCATAGCGGGCCGTTTGTAATCTGTCTTTTTTCTCGCGCTGTGTAGCTATCCATGCATTGCCATCGATAGGAGGCATAGCATCTGGACCAAAAGACTCTGTAAGCAATGGCGTCAAGGCATGACGGTTAAAGCTGGCTTTATCGTAACGCACTTGGTTTAGCATGGTTGTGGTCGACCCCATCAAATCACCACCGATATTGACACGTTGCTGCTTGGCCAGTAGTCGATCTGAGCTGTCTAAGTAATAGTAGTTGATTTGATTAAAAGAGATAGGACCGATAGCTTCGATCAGCTGCAATAGCGAACCGACATCCGCGCTTTGATAGCCTTTATTGTATAATTGCGCTTTAGCAAGTGCTGTCTTTAGTGCGGCACCATCAGGATATTTATCTGGATTGGCATCTACGTATTCTTGCAGTGATTTCGTCACATATTTGAGCGTCTTACCAATCATTTCACCACTTTGTTGGCTACCGAAATAGACTTTGACTGCACGAGTCGCACCGACTTCTTTGGCAAACGCGTCACCACTGATATCTACTGCGCTAAAATGCTCAGGCGCCAGCTCAGCCATGCTGCTCTGTATCGCATTGAGCACCGCATCGTAGAGCACCGCTGGTGGCAACTGTGCCGTGATACTTTCAGGTAAATCAAAACTCACCGTATGCGAGGTCATCTGTGCTGGTAGTGGCGTATTCTCAGGGTTGACAAGTGCGACAATCGGCATGATGGCCGATGGATCTACTACGACACTGCTATTATTAAAATCAAATGCTAACGGTATCTGTATCGACGAGCTAATCGTGGGTGTGGCGTAGTCGTAGCTATAGACACTTTGTAGCTGGCGCTGCTTGGGACGGTATTGACTGACACTATTGAATGTTAAATGCTCATACTGATAAGCATTGGATGCAGCTATTTGCTCAGGAGTGCGGTGGAACATATCAAATATATTGCCAATCATACCTGTAGATGACATTGGTAGGCTGCCACGATTTACCGTCTCTGTCTTAGCTTGCTGTTTTGCCATTTGCATGGCTTCATATTTTGCAGCCATTGACTTGGGACTTAAACCCGACATCCCTGAGAGCATACCTTCAGCACCGCTACTGTATTCATCATAATTATCATAGTCCTCACTACTGTAATCATCGCTACTATATTCATCTGCTGTATCGTAGGCATACTCGTTATCGCTGTTGGTATCACTGCTCGTCGACTCATTCTCCCCTGCTTCAGCCAATATAGCAGCAATGGCTCTTCTTTCTGCTTCAGCTTCAGCTTCAGCTTCTGCTCTAGACTTATCATAATCACTAGAATAGCCGGACTCTATCGAATCTTTTGCGTCATCATAATCGTTATAGTCATCATTGTATGGCTCATCATCACTTTCGCTATATGCACCTTCAGGCTGATACACATAGGTTTCTATGATCGTTCTGAGCAAACTACTAGATCCTGCGTCTATACTATCTGGGTCAATGAATGGTGCTGAGCGATAGTTGGCTGTGGCGACTGCGACATGCTCGGTCGCCAAGTGCTGACGAATGGCTGCTAACAAGTGTGATTTGGCTTGGTTTTCGGTATTTGGATACTTCTCTTGATCAAACAGCTGCTCATAACGCGCGGCCTGAGCATTTTGACTGGCAGTAAAGGCTTGACCCTGACGTTGGCTCTGCGCGGCATTTGCGACACTAAAGTCCATCATGGTACTAGAAGCGCTACTATTCGACGACAGATTGGAAGATGAGCTGGCTGGAATTGATTGGCAACCTGCGAGTACAAGTGAAGCACTACCAACCATCAAGGCGATAGACGTCAATTTACCGGTTGGACATAGATGACCGTTATTATTGTTATCATTATAGTTTTTGTGATCAGTGTTCGATAAACAAGCAGGCGCAGTCTCAGAGTAGCGCTGTCGATTGCGGTTATTAATATGGTGTGATGACATAGTAATCTCTTTGTATGAATAGACAGTCGATAATGAGTGTACATTGGTACCGTTATTTATATCACAAGACGTTACAATTTAGTAATATTAGCGAATATTTTTAAAGAATTTCTTCATTCATAAATAATTTTCTCTATATAACTGTTGTCTTATCAGTAGTTTCATTTACTTGAAAATTAGCCCCGTTTATCTGAAATAGAGCTGATATAGCTAAACGCTACAAAAGCGTACGCCACAAAAGATAATAAACAACTTTCTACTATTTCATATTTTCGTTACTATTTAGGCTTATCTATTTCTTAGCTCTATTCTCTCCACTCGCGTAAAAAGGACTTTGCGATGTCACAGTTATTATCTCGCCACCATCGAACCGCTCAGCAGCGTAAACCAAAAATTAATACCTTACTCAAATCTAGCGTCGTGCTCATTACCAGTACACTACTGCTATCTATATCCACACAGGCTGTAGAGTCAACGACCTCAGTAAGTAATGCGACGGTCAACAATACATCAATCAATACCAGTGCCATAAACTTGGCCATCATGGCTGATAGTCCAACAGTACTCTCTGAAACCAAGCGCATCACGCGAGCGAAGACCAATACCCTTAACACCACATCGAACAATGCTAACAATACTAACAGTGACCAAGCTATTTATTCTGAAGACGCCATTCATCATCCAGTTTGGGCAAAAAACGGCATGGTCGCTACCCAAGAATCGCTTGCCTCTGACATCGGTTTACAGATTTTAAAGGACGGCGGTAATGCGGTAGATGCTGGCGTTGCGGTGGGTTTTGCTTTAGCAGTGACCTTACCGCGGGCTGGCAACATCGGTGGTGGCGGTTTTATGATGATTTATGATGCCAAACAAGGCAAAACGGTGGCGCTTGATTACCGTGAAAAAGCACCAAGTAGCGCCTCACGCGATATGTACCTCGATGAAGCAGGCAATGCTGTCAGCGACTTATCTCGCTATCATGGCTTGGCCGTTGGTGTGCCAGGAACAGTAGCAGGATTACTAAAAGCGCTAGAAGATCATGGTACGATGAGCCGTGAGCAAGTTATGGCACCAGCGATAGCACTGGCTGAAGACGGTATAGAAGTCACCGCTGGCTTGTCCGAGTCGCTTACTGCTTTGAGTGATCGCTTGCAAAAATGGCCAAGTACCAAAAAAGTGTTTTTTAAGCCTGATGGCAGCGCTTATCAGCCAGGTGAACGTTTAAAGCAGCCTGAGCTTGCCCGCTCGCTAAAACGGATTGCGGTACAGGGTACAGATGGGTTTTATAAGGGTGAGACTGCTCAAAAACTGGTCAAAGCGGTTAATGAAGCAGGCGGTAGCATGAGCCTGGAGGATTTGGCCAATTATCAAGCCATCGCTCGCGAACCTGTCAAAGGCGACTACCGTGGCTATGAGATTGTCTCTATGCCGCCGCCCTCCTCTGGTGGTATTCACATCGTGCAGATTTTAAATATCTTAGAAGGCTATCCGCTCAAAGACTACGGACAAAACAGCGCACAGACTATTCACTTAATGGCCGAAGCGATGCAGTTGGCTTATGCAGATCGAGCTGAGTATCTGGGAGATGCTGACTTTATTGACGTCCCTGCCAGCGGCTTAACGTCACAAGCCTATGCGGACAAACTGCGTACGTTGATTGATCCCAATAAAGCCACGCCAGCAGTTACTATCAAAGCAAACAATCCTCTGCCGTACGAGAGTGATCAGACTACGCATTTCTCTATCGTTGACAAAGAAGGTAATGCCATAGCCAATACTTATACATTGAACTTCTCTTATGGTACTGGTCTCGTTGCGGACGGTACAGGCATTCTGCTCAATAATGAAATGGACGATTTCTCTGCCAAACCGGGCGTACCAAATGGCTACGGCTTACTTGGTGGCGATGCCAATGCGGTGGAAGCCAATAAGCGTCCACTGTCTTCTATGAGTCCGACGCTCGTATTCAAAGACAGCAAACCTTACATCGTTACTGGTAGCCCAGGTGGTAGCCGTATCATCACGACTGTCACTCAGATTATCTCCAACGTCATCGATCATGATATGAATATCGCTGAGGCAACACATGCGCCGCGTATCCACGATCAATGGCTATCTGATGAGATTCGCGTTGAAAAAGCACTGAATATCGACACAGTGAAAAAGCTCGAGTCAATGGGTCATACCGTCAGTCCAAAATCTGCGATGGGATCTACACAGTCGATCATGCTCACACCAAACGGTGTTTACGGCTCGTCTGACCCACGTATTGTCGATGCGGCAGTGGTTGGTTACTAAAAAACTGACTTTAATTATCAATCACATAGCCCTCTATACCTCGTTATATTGAGGGCTTTTTGCTGTTGTCTATAACCGAGTTTTTATACCTTAATGACTTAACTCACGCAGATTAAACCCTTTGAACCTGTGGCTGTCTGCGGCAAATAATGCTATTATTGACGACCCCATTTAAAACGTATCAATATGGCTATCGAGGTCTTATCGGCCTCTAGATATCAGTATAATTGATTGATAATAATCAATTATTTTATCGCTAGCTTATTTCTTTGATCGTACCAGTAAGAGTCTTCTATGGCATTTGTACATCTTGGCATTCACAGCGAATATTCCATCACCGATTCTATCGTGCGTATCAAACCGCTGGTAAAAGCTGCTGCGGCTGACAATCAGCGCGCGTTGGCATTGACCGATTTGTCCAATTTATATGCCACGGTGAAGTTTTATCGTGCCTGCTTAGGTGCGGGTATCAAGCCTATTATTGGCAGTGAAGTCATCATGGATAATGAAGACACACGCCTCACCCTACTCGCGATGAATAACGAAGGGTATCAAAACATTACCCGTATTGTATCGCTCGGGTTTACCGAAGGTCGCGCTGATCCTATCAATCATGGCACGCCGGTTATTAAGCGCAGTCATATCTTAGAGCATGCAGCAGGTGTGATTGTACTGCTCACCGAAAAGTCAGACGTGGGTCAAGCATTGGTCGGCTCGATGCCAGAAAAGGCTGATGAACTACTTACTGAGTGGCAGGCAAAATTTGACGATCGTTTGTACTTTGCGATCAAGCGTACCAATCGTTCAGGCGAAGATGCTTTTATTAGAGCAGCCATCCATTCAGGTGCCAAACACAACATCCCTATCATTGCGCATAATGACGTGCGCTTCTTAGAGCAAGATGATTTTGATGCTCATGAAGCCCGCGTGTGTATTGCAGGCTCTTATGTCCTTGCTGATCCAAACCGTCCGCAGACTTACTCGGATGAGCAGTATCTAAAAACACAAGCTCAGATGGAGCAATTATTTGCTGATATTCCGCAGGTCATTGACAATACCTTGCGCCTCGCTACACGCTGCAATGTTACCCTAACGCTTGGTATTAACGTCCTACCTGATTTTCCTGTGCCTGAAGGCGAGACGATTGAATCGTTCTTCCGTGCCGAGTCACAACGCGGTCTTGAGCAGCGCTTAGATAAGCTGTTTCCTGTCGAAGCACGTACGGATAATTGGAGCGACTTCCGTCAGAGATACGATGAGCGCCTCGCATATGAGTTAGATATTATCCTATCTATGGGCTTCCCTGGTTACTTCCTAATCGTCATGGACTTTATCCGCTGGGCAAAAGCCAATGGCGTACCAGTAGGTCCTGGACGTGGTTCTGGTGCAGGATCCTTGGTCGCCTATGCCCTAAACATTACCGACCTTGACCCGATTCATTACGATCTACTGTTCGAGCGCTTCTTGAACCCTGAGCGGGTATCGATGCCCGATTTCGATATCGACTTTTGTATTGAAGGTCGTGACCGCGTTATTGATTATGTTGCGCAGACCTATGGCCGTGATGCTGTCTCCCAGATTATTACCTTTGGTACGATGGCCGCAAAAGCTGTTGTGCGAGATGTGGCACGCGTACAAAGCAAATCGTACTTTTTGGCCAATAAAATATCTAAGCTGATTCCAAAAACACCTGGTATTACCTTGAGCCAAGCGCTTGAACAAGAGCCACAGCTCAAAGACTTGATCTCTAATCCTGACAATATGGATTATGAAGATGCCATTGAGATTTGGGAGATGGCGATTAAGCTTGAAGGCGTCTGCCGAAATGTCGGTAAACATGCTGGTGGTGTATTGATTGCTCCGCACAAGATCACTGACTTTAGTGCCATTTACTGTGATGATGAAGGTCACCGCGTCAGCCAGTTCGATAAAGACGATGTAGAAGCTGTCGGTTTGGTAAAGTTTGACTTTTTGGGTCTACGTAACTTAACCGTCATCAACGCTGCGGTTGAAAATATTAATTTACGCCGTGCAAAAGAAAACGTACCTGCCTTAGTTTTGGAAGATTTGCCGTTAGATGACAGCAAAGCCTATAAGCTGCTGCAAGATGCCAAAACCACAGCAGTCTTTCAGCTAGAAAGTATGGGCATGAAAAAGTATCTGGCCAAACTGCAACCGACCAATATCGAAGATGTCATTGCTATGTGTGCGCTGTATCGTCCCGGCCCACTCGATGCAGGTATGGTAGAGATGTATATCGACCGTAAGCATGGTCGCGAGGAAGTCATTTATGACCATCCCAATCTTGAGCCGATTTTAGAAAACACCAATGGCGTTATTGTCTATCAAGAACAGGTGATGCAAATCTCACAGGTGATGGCAGGCTATAGTTTGGGCGGTGCTGATATGCTACGCCGTGCGATGGGTAAAAAGAAACCTGAAGAGATGGCCAAGCAGCGCGATATTTTTGTCACGGGTGCCACCTCACAAGGCATTGATGAAGTCACGTCAGGCGGTGTATTTGACTTGATGGAAAAGTTCGCAGGTTACGGTTTTAACCGCTCGCATTCTGCGGCTTATGGCGTATTGGCTTATCAAACGGCCTACCTAAAGCAATACTACCCTGCCGAATTTATGGCAGCGGTCTTAACTTCAGATATGAACAACACCGACAACGTCGTTTTCTTTATCAATGACTGCCGTGAAAACTTTGGGTTGACCGTAGTCAATCCTTCGGTCAATCGTAGTGAGTGGCATTTCGTTGCCGATACTCCGACCAATATCATCTATGGTCTTGGCGCAATCAAAGGCGTGGGTGAAGGTGCGGTAGAGTCTATCGTAGATCTGTCTCTTATACACATCTG
>CAJXUF010000025.1 GCA_913061175.1 uncultured Psychrobacter sp. | reverse complement strand
CGAGATAGGAGTCCGTCTCGTGGGCTCGGAGATGTGTATAAGAGACAGGCTCTGAGTCATACGGTCAAACAATAACTGCTCGGCGTCTACTGGTAGTTTTTCGCCTGCGTCACCGTCTATTTTTTCATCGAGGGTTAACGTATAAACGACAACACGCTCAACACGATTGATCTCGATTTCACAGTTATTAAAGATATCTGTCGCTTTACTTGCCCATGGCGATATCGTACCAAAACGCGGCCCAACGATGACTTGTAGTTGGTTGTCTTGCGGCGTATTTAGCGTTGCTGACTGGTCAACCGCCAGTAGATCTAGCGCTTTTTTATGTTCATCACCAGATAGCTCTCGTGATAGCACATACACTTGCTGTGTACTTATTTGACTGACATTTAGCTCGGTTTTTTGCTGAAACTGACTGATGAGTTGCTGCGTCTGAAAATCGGTAAGAAACGGTTGTCCGGCGATGGTCATCATAAAGGCATAATCCGTAAGATCAAGGCATCTCTGCCATGCTAAGTAAATGGTCTGGGTATTATAACAAGAAGACCTGTAATAAGCAGGTCTAAACCGAGATAAATTGCCGATAAGTTGCGTTCTATCGTGACTTAGTATTTGCGAATTGATAATTCAAAAAAGTATCTTTTTAAGTCCTTTTTGAATAATTTATCGAAAAATAGAACGCTCAAATCTATGCTGTCACAATTTTTACCTAACCTCCATATTCCTTACAAACACTCACATCGCATTACTGGGAGCCTATATAAATATAGGGTGACAACTCGGTATTCTAGTCTCAGTTGTTAAGGCGACGATGACGTTTAACTTTTAGATTTATTTAATGGTTAAACATATCTAGCCTGAAGAAAAATTACTATAAATAATCAACTGTTCAATTCGGCTAATTAAAACAACGCTATATAAGCCCAATTAAAACACTATAAAAAAGGAAATTTATTATGAGTAGACAAGACCATATCGATAAAGTACAAGAACTGGTAAAAGAAGTGAAATTTGCCATGATGACCACTCGTACTCATGAAGGCCATTTACATGCTTGCCCAATGACTACTAGCGAAACAAGCATTGGCGCAAAAGAGATTTGGTTCATTGGTGACAAGACTACTGAAACCATTAAAGATATTGAAAAAGACCCACAAGTGAACTTGGCATATGTCAGTCAAGATTCAAAGGATTATGTCTCAATTAACGGTAAAGCAGAATTGGTCGAAGACCAAGAAAAGCTAGACGAGCTATGGTCGCCAATTTACAATGCGTTTTATGAGCAAGGTAAAGAAGATCCAAATGTCCAGTTAATCAAAGTCGTCCCACATGGTGCCGAATACTGGTTAAGCGGTAGCTCAGTAGTTAATATGTTTAAGATGACTACTGCTGCAGTAATGGACGGTAAGAAAGCGACCAACTTAGGCGAAAACAACTCAGTGACACTATAAGTCGTCTGATTTATAAGTAGCAAAAACAAAAACGCCAGTGGCTAATGCGACTGGCGTTTTTTATTGTCTGAATTTTATGCTGATTACTTTTGTCTTATAGTTTTATCCGCTTTGCTTTAAATAAGGCCAAGCAGCTTTTAGATAAATCATCATCGACCATAAGGTAAGTATCACAGCGGCGACCATTAATACATAACCGATGGTTTCAAGTGACTGCCAGTTAAGCAATAGTACGGTAATCGCTACCATCTGGAACGTGGTTTTTAGTTTGCCAACATAAGATACCGCGACGCTAGTGCTCTTACCCAACTCCGCCATCCACTCACGTAACGCTGATACTGCGATTTCACGCGAAATAATGACGATAGCCGCTATTGCCATAATGATATTGGGGTGCCACTGTACAAGGACGATGAGCGCTACAGCCACCATCAATTTATCAGCAACAGGGTCCAAAAAGCGACCAAAGGCTGACATGACGTTTAGTTTACGAGCAAAATAGCCATCGAGCCAATCGGTAATCGCGGCAATAATAAAAACGCCAGTCAATAATAAATGGCGCAACAAACTATCACTAAACTCACTCATCCCAACGCGCGCAATGACATTGTCTGAAATCGCAGGCATACCAATACCCATGGCTGGCGGCCAATAAGCAATCGCGACAAATAGTGGAATCATCAAGATACGAGCAATCGTAAGGTTGTTAGGCAAGTTAAAAATACTCTTGGTATTTTGCGAACTTGGCGGTTCTTCCTGCGTATGCAAATGCGTGCTGTCAGTCATGGCAAACCCAGTTTAATATGAACATAATAATGGCAGATAGCTTAGCATTTTTCGGACAAGGCGTCATGCCATCTCTGCAGCGATTAAGTTATCAAAGATATCAAGAAAGGTATCAAGATTGACTAGATGACCTTCTATCGACATAAGCTATTGAAATTATTGGAAGCCTTTATAAATGATGTCATCATAAAGCTGCGCTACTTACTCTAAATACCAGTGCTTCATACAAGCCTTGGCGTCTTTTGGATTTTTACAACGTAATATACTGTAACCAAAACCGCCAGACAGCACTCAATTGCGCTATCATAGCGACTGTACCAGAACACTTGTACACTTAAATCAGTAAATATAAATAGCGAAGTAAATATCTCCACCTATTGTATTGATAATTATTACCCTTATAAATAACAGTAGAGAGCACCAATAATTACAACAACTCTTGACCACGGCCTGTGTAGCTAATACATGACCCGTTTTCCTCAGCCCACAGTACCTCCTCTGTGGGCCTTTTTTTGCTTACGTTTTGCTAAACCCAAATATCGTTAAACGATGCAAAATAATGAGCATGATATTGCGCTTACTGCGTTTGCATAATTGCCTTAACAGTTTGCTGCGCCATTCGGTAGCAGCTTTCAATATTACCTTTAGCACACCAGTCACCACTGACGATCCATTGCTTGGTTTCATCGATTAAGATGCCTAGCTCTTCAGTATCCTTATTTACGATAGTAGCTGCATAGCGCCAACGATGACAATCTGTCTGGCTAGGTGCGCTGTATTCTTTCCAGTTTAATGCTTGCTTTGCCGCCTGTAATAACTGTTCTTTGACTGTCTCTATATCGTCATCGACATGAGCTTCTGACCAGTCATTACGTGCATGAATGGTGACACTTGGTAGTAGCTCATCATGAGCAGGTTTTTGATGCTCAATAAATATCCTATCGAGAATAGCGCTATTTAAATAAGCGACATCCCATTGCGGTGTTAGCTGGCCATTTAATGTCTCAGGTAGTTTTTGCACATCATCCCAACCAAGCATCAACGTATAGCAGGCTTGCATTTGTGGTTTAGTAATTTTGTCTTGCTGATTAAAGCCGCTATCTGCCATCAGCTCTACCGCCTGACCGTTTGGCGCTGTAAATATCACCCAATCAAACCAACCCAGACTGGCTCCAGTTTCGTCAAATAGCTCAGTTTGCTTGCTGTTTTGATTAAAAGTTTGATTATGAGTTTGGTGCTGGATCTGGCGCTGAGACTGCTGCGGGCTTTGATGGTGCAAATACTGAGTGAGCGGTGCGACACGGGTCTTAAATACTATAGTCGTGTGCTTGAGCGCGGCGGCCAATTCACGGCCCCAACTGGTCATTTTTGGTGTGCTAATATAGCGTGCATGCACCGCGTCCCATTGTTCTTTACTTTGGATATTAGGCGATTGCCCATTGTCACTTGCTGGCGTTAACTCAATCACTTCAGCACACCATGGCTTCAGCAACCCTGTATCTAACCAAGCCGCGATAAATTGTTGAAAGTCAGTAGTTTTCGCAGTAAAAAACTGCGCACCGAATGACCATTGCCAGTTTTTATCAGTCTTACTATCGCTGCGATAGCGGGTCGCTAAACGGCCCACACTACGTGATTTTTCAAAGATAGTGATTTGCGGGGTGTTAGATGACGAGCTTGACTGGTTTGACGCACGCTCTAATAGTGTTGCGGTAAGCAATCCCGTTAGGCCGCCACCGATTATGGCGATTTTTGGGTCAGATAGAACAGTTGAGCACAAAGCATGATCAGTCATGATGGCAGTAGACCTTATAAAGTATTTATGAGTCGCTACTATATTAAGTATCTAACCTAGTAAGTACCGAATGACTCATCAATTAATCCTCAATTAAAATGGTAGCGATGTTATCTTGTTAGCATTATTAAACCTTCAAAATGACTCAATATCAATATCGTCTACGTAAAAAAGCCATGCTATTCTCGATAACATGGCTTTTATTTAACTTTGATATATTAATATTAATGGCTAGTATTGAGTCACTATCCTTAATACTGCAGGTTTGTTATCAGGCTGACTTACTCTCCGCGGCCTGCTTTGACTTCTTCGACTAAGTCATTAATTACTGAACTATCAGCAAGCGTAGATAGGTCGCCCAGTCCTACATATTGACCTGCTGCAAGGTTACGCAAGATACGGCGCATGATTTTTCCTGAGCGCGTTTTTGGCAATGCATCAACCATATAAATGGCATCTAAAGTCGCAATTGGTCCAATCTCAGCACGCACATGACGTTTTAATTCGGCTTTTAGATCGTCAGTTTTTTCTTCACCTGACTTTAGAATGATAAATGCACAGATACCTGTACCGCGTATCTCATGCGGCATACCGACAATCGCAGCTTCAGCAGTTGCAGGGTGCGCAACCACAGCGCTCTCAATCTCTGCTGTGCCCAAGCGATGCCCTGCTACGTTGAGTACATCGTCGACACGACCGGTAATCCAGTAATGCCCATCTTCATCACGTTGAGCCCCATCACCCGTGAAATAATGACCTGGATAATCGCTAAAGTAAGTCTTTAAGAAACGTGGATGGTCATTGTAGATAGTACGCATCTGCCCCGGCCAACCGCTACTGATCACCAAATTGCCTTCTGCAGGGCCTTCTAAAATCGCACCATCGCTATCAACGACTTCTGGTTTGACGCCATATAGTGGTGTCATGGCCGCGCCTGGCTTGAGATCGACCGTGCCTGGTATTGGCGCCATTAAGATGCCACCAGTCTCGGTCTGCCACCATGTATCAACGATAGGACACTTACCATCACCGACGACATTGTAATACCAGTCCCACGCTTCTGGGTTGATTGGCTCACCGACCGACCCTAGCAGACGCAAACTAGAACGATCCGACTCTCGAACAAAAGCATCGCCCTCTTTCATCATCGCGCGAATAGCTGTTGGTGCAGTGTATAAAATAGTCACGTCATGCTTATCAATGATATGACCGATACGTGCCCATGTTGGATGCTCCGGCACACCTTCGAACATTACGGTCGTCGTGCCATTGGCCAATGGTGCATAGGTTGAGTACGTGTGGCCAGTAATCCAGCCCACATCTGCCGTACACCAATAGACGTCATCTTCTTTGATATCAAAAACATCACGGAACGTTGAGATAGCATAGGTAATATAGCCGCCTGTAGTATGCACTACACCTTTTGGCTTACCTGTCGAACCAGAGGTATATAATAAAAATAGCGGGTCTTCGGCGTTCATGACTTCAGGCTCGCAGATCTCTGATTGACCATCGACCAAATTGTGATACCACACATCACGGCGGCCACTCATCGGTATAGAGTTACCCGTACGATGAACGACGATGACTTTTTCGACACTCTCAGTACCATCCATGTCGAGTGCGTGATCGACATTGGCTTTAAGCGGCGTGTGCTTGCCGCCGCGTAAACCTTCATCAGCGGTAATAACAACTTTTGAGCGACTATCTATCAAGCGATTGCCCAGACTCTCGGCAGAAAAACCACCAAAGACCACTGAATGCACCGCACCGATACGCGCACATGCCAGCATCGCCACCATGGCTTCCGGTATCATAGGCATATATAGCGTTACGCGGTCACCTTTTACAACGCCAAGTTTGCGTAATGAATTACCTAGGCGGCAAACAGCTTCATGCAGCTCTTTAAAAGAAATGATTTTATGCAATGAAGGGTGATCACCTTCCCAGATGATAGCGGGCTTATATGGGTTTTCTTCGAGGTGACGATCAAGACAGTTAACTGAAATGTTCAGCTCACCATCTTCAAACCATTTGATGCGAAAATCATCTAAGTCATAATTGACGTTACTGACCTTAGTTGGCTTTTTTATCCAGTCGATTAGCTCAGCACGCTTCGCCCAAAAAGCATCAATTGCTTCGGCTGATTCGATAGATTGCTGGTAGTCTGTAAGGTACTTATCAGGTGTGGTATTGGCAGCAGCCATAAACTCGGCTGAGATAGGAAATGATTTCTGAGTCATAGTGTTGGGTCCCTTTTAATTATTATGACCTACACGGATCAACGTCTATGACGCGCCCCATGTAAGCGATAAGAGTCATCTTCCATAATGTGTGACACTCATCGTTAGTTTGACAAATAAGCGTGACGGTTGCAAGACATCAAAAGCCAAACATAACAATTTCACTGTACATCTGTATGTTTAGGCACAAATAATCTAGTCGCTATAAGGAAATTAACTCATTACTCTAGTCAATTTCTGTTGTTTGTAGCTCATGGCTTATTTTGTATTGAGAAGGGTTTCGGACTTATGAATAATCGTAAAATAGTTAACATATAAAATGAAATTACTGCCAAACCCATATTTTATAAACGACACAAGCCATACTTATGTATGGCTTGCTGCTATCGAAAATCCACTAAACACCTAGGACGTATTATTTAAGCTGCGTCACCGTTTTCCATTGACCATTTTGGACTTGCGACAAGTAGATATCATTAATCGCGACATGGCTCTCAGGCGTGATAGCAACTGTAGATCCTGTGACGCCATCGACAAAGCTGACGGTCTCTAGACCCTTGTTGAAAGTATCGGCATTTAAGTCAGGACCTGCTGCGGTTAGACCATCAACGGTTACTTTAGCGGCTAGATAACCAAGAATAGCACCTGCTGATACCTCCTCCCCTGTGGCTTTTTCAAACTTCTCAACCCAAGCTTTAGTCTCAGGTTCATTCGCTCTTAGTGCCAAATCATTATAGTAAGACACAGAGTATAGGCCTTCACTTGCGCCGCCTGGTGCCGCTGCAACTGCAGGATGGAAACCAGTCACAGGAGCGATAAATTTCACATCACTCCAGCCCATAGCGTTTGCTGTACCAACCGCTGTAATAGCGCCGCGGATGGTTAGAGATAAGGCAATAAGCTCACATTTAGCGTCTTTTAACTTGGCCATTGCCCCAGCAAAGTCTGTTTCATCAGGACGATGTGAGCTGGACTGAACTAGAGTGACGTTAGGATTGCTATCGCTGATATCCTTAGCTGCCTCATTAGTCTCTTCACCGTAGTCTGATGGGATGTACATGACACATAAATTGCTAACTTTGTTTTCAGCAATAAGATACTCCATGCCTAGCTTTATTGAATCATAATAGGTACTACCAGCGGTATAACGACGATTGAAATCCCCTTCCTCTTGCATAGCCCGAGCAAAAGTGAGCGGCATAATACTAGGAACATTGGCGCGATCCATAATAGGGAAACTCGCTAAGTTGTGTGGTGTGCCTAGCGACATCAGCATCGCAAACACTTTATCGCGGCTGACCAGTTTGTTCGCAGACTGCACGGCCTTTGGTACTTGATAAGAATGGTCCTCGACGATATAGCGAATCTTTCGTCCATTGACGCCACCTGCCGCATTTACCTCATCAAAATACATATTGGCGGCGGCGACTGCAGGATTACCAAATCCAGCAAACGGCCCCGATAAATCATTCGCACCGCCTAAGATAATCTCAGTATCGGTCACGCCCTGTACTGGCATATCACTTGTAGAAGTAGATGTAGCAGCCTCAGTATCTGTGCCCGTCGCTGCGGTTGTTTCTGGATCACTACACCCTACTAGACCCATCGTACCGACCGTGAGTGCTAGTAGCGTGGTCTTGAATGTCCATTTCATTGCCTTTCTCCTTGCGACTCAGTCGCTGTTAGTTTGATGCTCTTGAGATTAATACTTTCGAGGTTGAGACGACTTCAAAAAAGCTGAACGGTGCTAAGCTGAACTGTGTTAAAGAGTTAGGTCAGTACATAGAGTCGATGAGAGCATGATGCTTTTTCTCAACCAAATTTCTTTTCAATTTCATCGTCGCGGTCAATTCGTCATCTTCAGGACTGAGCAGCACATCAATAAGCCTGAATTGCTTTATGGTTTCTACCTGAGCTAGGGTCTCATTAGCAGACTGTACGACGTCATCTATCAAGGCGATGACTTCTGGCGCGTGACACAAAGAACGAAAATCAGAAAACATCACTTGATTGTCTTGCGCATATTTTTCGACGTTTTCTTGATCTATCATGATCAGACAAGTCAAATACTTCCGCTTATCGCCAATGACGACCGCATCTGAGATATAAGGTGAGAATTTAAGTTTGCTTTCAATCGCAGCTGGTGTGACGTTCTTGCCGCCTGCAGTGATAATGATGTCCTTGATACGGCCCGTAATAAATATATAACCATCTCTTATCTCGCCAACATCACCCGTATGTAGCCAGCCATCACGTAAGTCCTCAGCCGTTTTTTCTGGCTTATTCCAGTAGCCTGCAAACACGTTAGCGCCTTTTACGAGTATCTCCCCATTGTCGGCGATACGAACTTCAGAGTCTGGTAGTGACTTACCTACGCTACCGGCCATCTGTGCTTCAGGGGTATTAACCGATATCACGCCCGCACTTTCGGTCATGCCATAGCCTTCATAGATAGGCACCCCTATCGCATGAAACCAGCGGATAATATCTAGGGATATGGGCGCAGCACCAGTAGTAGCACGGCGAATATTACTCATGCCTATAAGGTCACGAATTTTATATAGCACCAGTCTGTTCCAAAACTCGTAACGCAGTCGTTGACCTGTCGTAGGAGTATTGCCTGTCATCACGATATCAGCGTAATCATGACCTGCTTTTATAGCCTGATCAAATGCCCAGCCATTGAGCGCACTGGCATCGCTACGCATATTACTGATGGAGGCGTACATTTTTTCCCACAGTCTGGGCACAGCGGTAAAAGTATCAGGTGAGACTTCTTTCATATTCTCAAATACCGTTTCTGTGCTCTCAGCAAAGTTAACGATACAGCCTCGATGGATAGGCAGATCTACTGACGTTAGACGCTCAAGCACATGACATAAGGGCAGAAAACACAGCTGCTCATCAGTAGGCAATATAGGAAGAATATCTATGCTTGTTTTTAGCTCAAAGAGGACATTGGCATGCGTTAAAATGGCGCCTTTTGGGTTACCTGTCGTGCCAGAGGTATAGATTAAAGTACGTATGTCATTAGGTGTGCCTTGGTCGATATAATCGTTAAAGTGCTCTCTTGCGTTATCAACACTTCGACCAATCGTATATAGCTCATCGAGGAAAATAACCTGATCATCCTCTAGGCTACGCAAGCCTTTATGGTCAAGGACAATGACTTTTTTGACATTAGGCGTCTGTTCACGAATCTCTAAAAACTTGTGCAATTGCTCATCGTTTTCTACAATCAGAAACTTTGAGTGGCTGTCATTTAGAATATAAGCAAGCTGCTCGGGACTGTCGGTCGTATAGACACCATTAGGTATCCCGCCTACGCCGCAGACTCCCATATCAAAATAAAGCCATTCTTTGTTGTCTTCACTTAATATAGAGACGGTATCGCCTTTGCTCAGACCAAGCTCGACAAGAGCCATGCCGATATCGCAGCTATGATGATAATAGTCCAGCCAACTATAACTCTGCCAAATACCAAAGCTCTTTTCTCGATGCGCAATCCTATCACCTCGGCTTAAGCAAACCTGTCGCCAAAGTTTGCTCAACGTATCGCACCCTTCTAGAACTTGAGGTGCATGATCAAAAGGCGCATTATGTATCTGTTGACCAGTCTTGTCAGCATGACTTTCAGAATGGTCTTGAGACGATCCTGGTGCGGCAGATGTTTTTATCATGTCTGCCGCATCCGTAGGAGAAAGTGAAGTATTGTTTTTAGTATTAACATCAATATCAATGGAGGTCGTCATGATTATTATCGCCAAGTTTTTTTGCGTTTCCACCGAGTGGCTTCCACAGTGTTATCTTTGGTTTGTCCCAAATAGAACTCTTTAATATCATCAGAGTGCATGAGTTTGTCCGCTGAGCCTGCCATGACAATACGCCCTGTTTCTAACACATAACCGTAATCCGCTGCTGCCAAGGCAACTCTGGCGTTTTGTTCAACCAGTAGAATTGTGACGCCTTGCTCTTTATTTAATCGTCGAATAATGGCAAATATTTCTTGTACCAATAATGGAGACAGTCCAAGAGACGGCTCATCGAGCAGCATCAGAGAGGGTCGTGACATTAGTCCTCGACCGATAGCGAGCATCTGCTGCTGACCGCCAGACATCGTGCCAGCTGCTTGTGTACGGCGATCTTTTAGAATAGGAAAGTACTCATATATCATCTCAACATCACGCTGTATCTCAGACTTGTCACGCCGAGTATAAGCGCCCATCGCTAAGTTTTCGGCGACATTCAAAAAAGGAAATACCTCGCGCCCTTCGGGTACGTGCGACAGTCCTTTTTTGACCAAGCGATCAGGCTCAGTGCCGTCGATGCGCTCACCATGGAACCATACTGCGCCCTTGCGAGGATTAATGACGCCCGAGATAGTCTTCATTAACGTCGTTTTGCCCGCCCCATTCGCGCCCAAAATGGTGACAACTTTTCCTTCTGGCACCTCTAGACTCACGCCTCTCAATGCCATTACTGGACCATAAGCGGATTCTAAATTTCGCACCTCAAGCACGTTGTTTTTTACTTCAGAGTCGACCAAGTTCATTTCAGTAGCTGGCGCGGCAGAGGATAGCGGCTTTTTAATAGCTGACATTACACACTCTCCTGTCCAAGATAGGCTTCAATAACCTGTGGATTGGCCTGTACCTCAGCTGCTGTGCCCTGAGCCAAAAACTTCCCTTCAGCGACGGCCAATACTCGATCTGATACCCGATTTACAAGACTCATGTCATGCTCTACCATCAAGATAGTCAAGCCAAGATCCTTTTGCATATCTTCGATCCACCATGCCATCTCGGACGTCTCCTCTACACTAAGACCAGAGGCAGGCTCATCGAGCAAAATAAGCTTTGGATTAGCCGCTAATGCGCGAGCAATTTCGACCACTTTTCTAATACCATAAGGCAAACCTGCAATGAGTTTATCTCTATAAGGCGCTAACTCTAAAAAATCTATAATCTTTTCAACTTGCAAACGATGCTCGCGCTCGCTGCGGCGTACCTTTGGCAAAAACAACAAGTCCTGTATCCACGACGTATTACGCTGCGAATGGCGACCGATAAGCAGGTTTTGAAGCACGCTTGAGTGATCAAACAACTCAATGTTTTGAAAAGTACGGGCGATACCCAGTTTTGCGATATCGTGCGCAGGTAGCTTGGTAATATCAGTGTCATCAAAGGTAATACGACCACTAAGCGGCTCGTACAAGCGACTGATTAAGTTAAAAATCGTAGATTTACCAGCGCCATTAGGTCCTACGATAGTAAATACCTCGCCCTCGTTTACCTCAAAGCTAATGTCATCAACGGCTTTCACACCACCGAACGCGATAGATAAGGAGTCAACTTTTAATAAGCTCATCGCATACGCTCCGTTTTAAGATAAGTTTTAGAACGGCGAAACAGTCCTTTTCGATATAACGGAAACATCTGAAACCAAGTCCGTATCTTTATCCAAATGCCGTATATACCGCGTGGCTCATAGATGATCATGATGACAATGACTAAAGCAAACAGCGCCGTGTCAATACCAGGAATACTGGTGATACTAGAGCCCGCACCTTGACCAACCATATCGCCTAAGATAGCAATCACTTGTGGCAATAAGACAACGACGACAGCACCAAAAAATGCACCATGTATGGAGCCCAAACCACCGATGACAATTTGCAGTAATATTGTGATAGAGATGATAACGGTGAAACTCTCATAATTGACCGCTTGCACAAAATGCCCATACATAGCGCCGCCAACAGCGGTAATCGCGCAAGATATGCTAAAAGCGAGCGTTTTGGCTTGCGGCACATTGACGCCAAGCGCGCGGGCAGAGACTTCACTGTCTCTGATGGCTAAGAACGATCGTCCAGTGCCGCTTCTGAGTAAGTTGATATACCCTAAGGTAACTAACACCACGAGTGCGAGGCATAAGTAATAAAAGGCTTTTGGCGTGATGTAGCGATCGATGGTGTAGCCAAACAGATTGATAGGAGAAGCAAAGGTACCAGAGATGCCGCCCGTAATAGGCTCAGCTACGATAGCGATGTCCTCAACGATAATACTAAGCGCCAAGGTAGCGATGGCTAAATAGATACCGCTGGTTCTTAAGATTGGTCTGGCAATGATCGCACCGATAACCCCAGTGATGAGTGCACAAGCAATCAAAGCAGGGAAAAAATTCCACCCTCGAGCCATGAGTGCCATATGGCTAAATGCTCCTATCGCCATAAAGGCGGCATGCCCTAAGCTGACCTGTCCGGTGTGTCCCGTCAAGAGCATCAGACCCAGTCCAGAGATTGACCAGATCAATATGGCGCTAAGCTCACTGATGTAATAGTTGCTCAATAACCAAGGCGCCATTAATAGTAGCAAGAGGAGCACGCCATACTTTATGAGTTGGCTTTTGTCATCGAAGATATTGATATCTTGATCATAGCTGTGTTTAAACTGAGCTTTCATGGGCAGTACTCATCCTTGAAAAGTTTTGGAAGCCGCTTTGTCATCCTTGAATCAAAGCTGCCTTGGATCAAAGCTTCTATACTTTTTTCTGTTTGACCTGAGAAAAAATACCGCCCGGACGTACGATTAGTACGATTAGCATAACCACATAAGGCGCAATTTGACTAAGACCCAGCGGTAGATAACGACCAGCAAAGGGCTCTATCACCCCTACTAGCAATCCACCTGCCAGCGCACCAGGCAAGGAGCCTAGCCCACCGATTACCGCAGCGGCGAAGGCCTTGATACCGAATAGTAATCCGACAGAGGGTTCGATGGCACCTTTGGCCGCAAAGAGTATTCCGGCGAGTGCGGCAACCACCCCTGACAATGCCCAAACGATACCGTTGACCCGCTTGACGGGAATACCCATATAGTAGGCTGCCATCTGGTTTTGACTACTGGCTTGCATCGCAATACCAAGCCGCGTATGAGCAAAAAAGAAGTACAAAATGGAGGGTAATGCGATAGTAGATATGATGATAATGATGTCAACATAAGCGATACTGAGTGAGCCTAATGCCAACATCTTGCCTGAAAACGGAGTCTGTAGTGAGACTGGGCTATGCCCCCAGATGACACCAGCGACAAAGCGCATTAAGAAACCAAGCGAGATGGTAAGGATAACCATCGCAAATTGCGGTTGACCAAAAATACCACGTAGGATAAAGCGATCGAGTAAGTAGCCAAATGCACCCATGATGACAGCAGCAAAGGTGATGCCTAATAAGAAGGGAAGGTTTGCCTGATCGGCATTGATGAAAGATATGCCCAAAAAGGCACCGAGCATAAGCATGTCGCCTTGGGCGAAATTGACCGCTTCTGAAGCTTTGTAAATGAGTACAAAACCTAGCGCTAACAGCCCATATATACAACCATTAGCAATCCCGCTAATGAGCAGTTGTAGGATATCCATAAAGTCCCTTTTGTCTTAACATTATCATCCGTGACAATGTTTGAATAAGCGGTTCAATCGACTGACTTTTTCATCAACTACTTGTAAAGAAATTCATTTTCTTCATATCAAAACGACTAGCGTTTTAGTAAGCAATCAACATGGCAGCAGTAGTAGCGAATAATATTCATATATTCACATTATACCAACTACGAATTATTGTCTATAGAAAAATCAAAGTTATTCAATGATTTATAGCAAGCGGCAAAAGCTATTTATATTACTTCCCTAAAAACACCGCCATTATTGCCATGGTATAATTAGCTACTTTATATCGTCTATTCAAACCTATTCTATAAGTCATCATCATGAGTCAAATGCCAAAACAAGCAAAGCCAGTTAAGACAAGCAATTCATCAGCAGGTAATCCATCATCAGCCAAAAAATCTACTGATAACCACTATGACGTCATTATCATCGGTGCTGGTGCTTCAGGATTGTATTGCGCACTGACTGCTGGTCGCCGCGGTCGCCGCGTATTGGTGTTAGATCATGCCAATAAAGCTGGCAAAAAGATTTTGATGTCGGGTGGTGGTCGCTGCAACTTTACCAATTACTTTGTGGAGCCTGAGCATTTTATTGGTGCCAACCCCCACTTCTGCAAATCAGCGCTAAGTCGTTACCCGAGTTGGGAGTTTATCGGCATGGTAGAGTCGCATAAGATTGCCTACCATGAGCGCGAACATGGTCAGCTATTCTGTGACGACTCGGCACAAGATATCTTATCTATGCTGCTAGATGAGTGCGCGGCTGTAGGCGTACAAGTAAAGCTTAATGCTCAAATTGATCATGTTAAAACTGCTGCTCATGATAACGGCGAACGCTTTTATCTAGCGACGAGCAAAAAGCTTGGTAAAAAAGACATCGCGAGCGGCACTCAGTCCGCGCAAACACGCTATAGCTGTGAGTCTTTGGTGGTCGCTACTGGGGGTCTATCTATCCCAACCATGGGAGCAAGTAGTATCGGCTATGAGTTGGCACAGCAGTTCGGGCATACGCTCGTGCCTACTGATGCCAGTCTTGTGCCGTTTACCTTCACTGATAAAACAGGCGAGCTTATCCGTGCCTTGGCTGGTATTAGTCTGCCAGTTATTGCCAGTAACGAGCGTATCTCTTTTAAATTACCTGTCCTATTTACCCATCGCGGTCTCTCTGGCCCTGCCATGCTACAGCTATCCAACTATTGGCAGACTGGCGAAACCATCAGTATCAATCTGTTGCCTGAAATAGACGTCACTGATCTTTTACTGACTCGTAAAAAATCACACCCACGCCAACTGATTCGTACCGTATTGGCAGAAAATACAGATAACGTATTACCCAAGAAGCTATTGGCAGCGTTACAGACGCATTTGTGGGAAGACATCAAAGATACAGAGCTTGCCAATATCAAAGACGAGCGACTCACAGAACTTGGGGCTACGCTCAATGGCTGGCAGCTCAAGCCCTCTGGTACAGAAGGTTACCGCACGGCTGAGGTAACACGCGGCGGTGTCACAACCGACGAGGTATCTTCCAAAACGATGCAAAGCAACTTGCAAGATGGCTTGTACTTTATCGGTGAGGTACTCGATGTGACTGGCTGGCTTGGCGGCTATAATTTTCAATGGGCTTGGGCCAGTGGTTTTGTCAGTGGTGAAGTCGTTTAATCACCTTAATGGCTTCCCTATTTATAGCGATAATAGTGGCTTTAATGACTGTCAGCATTTGGATAATTGATCAGTACTCAGATAATGGCTGACAGTATGTTTGATGATAGTTGAGTGGTTTTAGACAGTAATCTTAGAGAGCAATGAGAATAAACACAACATAAGTCCATTTTCATAGTAGAATTAACGTAAGGCATTCATCCTATTGATAGCAATGCCATTTAGACTTATGAGGTAATCCATGCGTCCAATCAAGCATATTCACGGTGATAAAAAACCGCATTGGGTAGGTGACGGTTTTTTCGTAAAAACCCTAATCAATCATCTCGATAATAATCCTGATTTTAACTATAATCACACCGATCCCTTTTTATTATTTGACTACGGTAAGCCCACGACTTTTTCACCCAATCCTGATTATAAGCTGCAACCGCATGGTGTTGGACTGCATCCACACAAAGGTTTTGAGACCGTAACCATCGCTTATTCAGGTGAGATTAGCCATGCAGACTCGACCGGTGGGCGCGGCGATATCTTAGAAGGTGATGTACAATGGATGACTGCTGGTCGCGGTATTCTGCACGAAGAGTTCCACTCTGAAGCCTTCGGTCAGCGTGGCGGCGTCTTTAGTATGGTGCAGTTATGGGTCAACCTGCCAAGCGCCTACAAACTGACCGACCCCAAATACCAATCTATCAAACGTGCTGACATGCCTATCGTTGATCTGATAGACGATATCGACGAGCAAACTGTCATTGGCCAAGCTGCCATTATTGCCGGTGACTGGCATGGGCTAACGGGCGCGGCAACGACCTTTACGCCAGTCAATATGTGGGATATCGAGCTACATACAGCAGGTACAACCACGCTACAAGTACCAAAAACACACAACACCCTACTGCTGGTACAAGAAGGTCAAGTATTGGTCAACGGTACAGCCGTCAGTGCAGGTAGTTTGATAGAATTTTCAGCGCCTATCCAAGCTCATGTAGGCACTGAATCTGAACATTCATCATTACCTGCTACTGATACTATCGAATTTACCTACCCTGCAACTACCGATGAAGACACACCTATCAAATTGCTACTGCTAAGCGGCGAGCCAATCGGCGAACCGGTCGCAGGTCACGGTCCCTTTGTCATGAATACCCAAGAAGAACTAAGACAAACCTTTCGTGATTATCAAATAGGCATTTTCGGCAAATAATGAAAATCTAGGCATAAAAAAGCCGCTCAACTATTGCTAGTTAAGCGGCCTTTTTATGTTGCGTTATTTAGCTAAAAATCCAACTATTACGCTTGGTCTAAAAATGGATAGTCGGTATAACCTTCAGCACCGCCACCATAGAAAGATTCTGGATGCTGCTCATTGAGCGGCGCGCCCTTTTGGATACGCTCAGCCAAATCAGGGTTGGCGATATAGTCACGGCCAAAGGCGACTGCATCGATATAACCTGCTTTTACATTTTGCTCTGCTTTTTCGGCAGTGTAGCCACCAGCTGCGATGATCATTTGATCAAAAGCAGCACGCACACGCTTACGGAAGTCTTCGCTATAAGGTGTACCACCTGCCCAATCTGGCTCTGACAGATGCAGATACATGATACCGCGTTTGTTAATCTGCTCAATCATCCAGATATTTTCGTCTTCGTTATATCCAGCTTCTACGTTGTTGAACGTACCAAGTGGTGAAATACGAATACCAACATGATCTGCATCCCAAGCGTCTACACACGCATCGATAACATCAAGCGTCAAGCGCGCACGGTTTTCGCGGCTACCGCCGTATTCATCATCGCGTTGGTTGGTTTGCTCAACCCAGAACTGATGCAATAGGTAACCATGAGCACCATGAATCTCTACCCCATCAAAACCCGCTTCTTTAGCGTTCTTAGTTGCTTGACCAAAGTCAGCGATAACTTGCTTGATTTCTTCAAGTGTGGCTGGACGCGGCGGCGTTGCATCTACACGAATGGCTTGGTTATCGCTGTCACGTAGCGAGGTACGTACACCAACATCAACGTTAGAAGCAGAGATAGGCGCTTTACCATCTGGCTGTACGCTCTCATGAGAGACTAGGCCAGTGTGCCATAGCTGTACTACGATTTTGCCACCTTTAGCATGGACATTATCTACGATGGTTTTCCACGCAGTGATTTGGTCTTTGGTATGAACGCCTGGCGCACCAGCATAACCTTTCGCTTGGAAAGAAACTTGCGTCGCTTCAGTGATTACCAAGCCAGAACCTGCACGCTGTGAATAATATTCGCTTGCCAATGCTGTTGGTACATCGCTTGGCTCAACCGAACGCAGACGCGTCAACGGTGCCATAATGATGCGGTTTTTTAGGGTTTGGGTACCCATTTTGACGGTTTCAAATAAATTATCGTGTGCCATAAAAAGCCCTGTTTATTGTTTTAAACCTTAGTATCAGGTTTACTATTATTGGTAATAAATAGCACTTACATTAGTAGGTAGCACTTAGCTATCGTTCTATAATTTGCGAAGTACGCTACTCATAAGCCGAGTTCTTTATAGGGGGCAAATGCAATTATTCCAAGCAATATTTACAAACAGAAACACCAATATTTAGATATTTGAATCTTTGTAATTACAGGCTACGAAGACAGTTTACCGTAGCTTAAACTCTCGTCGCCCGCGTGGAATTCTTTGGTTGTAGCATTTTTTTAACAGACAGCTCTAATGACAGATATGTACCAAACAATATCACTACTGAACCGATGATGGCTTGGATATTTAGGGCTTCACCAAGCAGTAGATACCCTAAAATAATGGCAAAAATCGGAATGACCAAGGTAATACTGGTGGCGCGCGTCGGGCCAATATTTTTAATCAGCTGATTCATAAAGATAAGGGCGATGGCTGTCGAAAATACACCGATACAGATCACTGATACCCATGCCTTTATGCTGATATCTTTACCATAAGGGAACTCATTAAAGGCTACAGGCAGCATAATAATACTACCGATAATGAGCGAGCCTGCGGTGATAGCGACTGGCGATACTTCGTACAGATAGTTCTTGGTGATGTTGGCCCCAAGCGCATAACCCACACAGGCCAGTAGCGCGTAGCCCATCGGTAGTAGCCCTTCGACCAACCCTTTACCTGGCTCACCGCCACCAAATAAGCTTTCGCTCATCAGTATGATTACCCCAATCACTCCGATGACCAAACCGAGTGCTTGTTTTTTTGATAGCCTATCTTTAAAGAAGACTCTAGCGATAAAACCACTCATCATCGGTACAGAAGCATTTAGCACGGCTAGCACACCCGCGTTCACTGACTGCGCGGAAAACGAGAACAACACAAAAGGCAGCGCTGCTGAAAACAAGCCGACGAGCGCTAGCATTTTCCAATGCTCCTTGATGCCGACTCTATTTTTCTTATTGAGCAATACAAAGACCAACATGACCAATCCGGCGAATATCACACGCAAACTGGCGAATGCCAATGAGCCAAACTCAGGCACGCCGATACGATAAAAAACGAAGGAGAGTGACCACATAAAAGAGAGTGTCACAAAGATGATGAGGTCACGGTTGGTCATTGAGTAATCCTATTAAGCGCTTAGACTGCATTTACCAACTCGTGTCGGTCATAAGCGTCTGATGCGTTGTAAAAATTATCATGCGATTAAAAACTCATGATGATAACTTTTTAATTGTTTGATGGGTAATTTTTTATAAAATTTATAGTGAGTTTTTATCCATTTATTAATTTTTTTAGCACAGCTTTAAGGTTTGCACCTTTTGATAATTTATAAATCTGGACAAATTCTTTTTATTAAGCAGCATATAGCAAGCAGCGCTGATCCTATATTTCTTATACTTTAGCCTATTCCAGCGCCTTTCTATTCACATACTAAAGAACTCGAAAGTCATCCTTAAGTAAGTCATCCATTCAATATCTACAAAAATAGATTCACGGTCATAGTAAACCCTGCTTATACCACTACCTTATAACAGCTACTCTTAATAATACTGATGTTAAAAGTAGCTTTAATACATCAGTTCAAGATTTTCTCAAAATATATTAGTTGATATTTGTTTACTAATTTTCTACTATCTACAAGGTATTGGTTAGTATTTGGCAATACAAAAAATAGATGGCAAACATCATTAATAAGATTTATAAATTATTGAGTAATGATTATGAAAAGGATAGCGTTATTTATCGGTATGATGTCAGTTGCAACGGCAGGTTTTTGCGGGGTTGGTCAGTTCTCAGATGAGACCACTTGCTATGTTTATAAACAAGATAAACTGCAAAAAAAGCTAAACTGTCAGTATGAGGGCGCTGAGGGTGCAGCGATGAGTTATAGTTTTAGACAGGTCTCCTATAATCTGCCAGGGTTTGGCAAAATGGCAACCTCTACCAGTGCAAACTATAATGACCGTAATGAAGTGACTGGATGGACGACCACCGTCAATGACGAGCCCGCGATCATCAGATATCGTCTGCCAACCAATCAGCGTATCGTCAGTGATGCCTATGCGCAGTCTGGTAAAGCGGTTATGCAATGTTATCTTAGTACAAAATCGCAGTGGGAGATTTGTGCTAAATAGAACTGAATGCTCTTTGGGTTTGGGTTATATCTCTACAAACTCACTTATAGCTACGATGCTCGAGATTGCCATTTAATATTAATAGATAATCAGTGGCAATCAAACACAGAGGCAATTCTTATTTTTTGGAAAAGAACCTAATAGGTTAAATTGAGACATATTGACATAGGTTCAATTATACTATTGATATATTCACTATAACTGCCTAGTTAATTGCTAACTCTCTTCTTCAAATCCCAAGAATTCATGTCACATTCACAGTAGTAAATCTCAATACCTTGTTTTTTCCAGCTCTGAATTAGGAGTGCGTACTCATCTTGTGAGACTATTGCCGCTCTCGATATGTTTTTATATATATTTTTACCTAAATATACTTCTTTTATTGAGCTTTTGGGGATAGAAAAACAATATAGTGGTCGACCTGCTATTGTGATTTTATTGAAGTCTCCAAAAACCCCTTCCCCGCTATGATAACTAGCTTTTAGGCTTTTAACTTCTTTTACTACTCTTACCTCTTCTTCGTAAGCCCAGTCTAATGATTTATATAAAAAAGCTCTTTTTGCAAGATTAAACATATTTCCTTCAAACGCCATATTTTGACCAATCTTCATCAACCTATCATTACTTATTATATTCAAGTCATTTTGTGGTTTGGTTTTTGTATATATGACCTCTCCAAGCTGATATGGAATAAAATTATTCGAAAGGCAGTTGAGGTTAGCTTCATCAACATCAATTCCGACAACTACTCCTTGATGAGAATCTCCATAATGAGCCCACATCAAAGAATTCAATGGTTGTCTAGTCAAGGATAAGACAGCATAGCCTCGAGAAAACCTATTTCTACAAGCGTTTTGAGCAATTTTGGGACTTGTAAAAGAACGTGGCTGTTCTTTAAAGCCGAAAGCAGTACATTCGAACGGGTCGTTGAAATCTTCTAAATGAGTAAAGCCAATAGATGAAGTTTCAATGGCTTTCTTTGCCCCTGACAGTGACATATATTTATATAGGATCATGTAGTTTCTTCTATGCTAAAAGTGAAATGCTTTTGCAAGCTTAACCTTTTGTGTTGATTAGGTCTTGTGTATAACCTGTTTTTCTCAAACACTTTATTAATACACTCAATTTCTTCTAAGCATAAAACCACCTTCCTTATCACACAGCCATTGAATTACAAACTTGCATCGGTAAGAATGGTGCTACCTATTTATAAAACCTACTCACCAACCCAGTTTATTAAAGAGTCAAATACATGAAACTGCGCATCCTAAAATCTGCTGTGACCAATCCTTGGTTTAATCTTGCCACCGAAGATTGGATATTTAATACGCTCAATCCCGACTCGCATACTTTATTTTTATGGCGTAACTCTGAGACCGTGGTTATTGGACGCTCGCAAAATCCATGGGTAGAGTGCAAAAACGATAAGATGGAAGCAGACGATGTCTTTTTAGCGCGGCGTCAGAGCGGCGGCGGCGCTGTGTTCCATGACTTGGGTAATACCAACTTTACTTTTCTATCGCCCAGTGATGCTTACGACCAAGAAGCAAACTTTACCGTCATCATCAATGCGCTTAAGAAACTCGGCATAGATGCCACGCTGTCTGGTCGTAACGACATGCAGGTCGGCGACCGCAAAATATCAGGCAGCGCATTTAGACATGCCGCCGATCGTAGCTTTCATCATGGCACATTGCTGGTCAATGCCAATATGCAAAAACTTGGCGACTATCTAAACCCGCATCCCCTAAAACTTAAAGCAAAAGGCATCAAATCTGTGCGCGCTCGCGTGGCAAACTTGGTAGATTTTAATGAGACTATCAATCACGAGACATTGTCTGATGCGATTATCGAAGCGTTCTGTGAATATCATGGAGAGAGTGCACAGGTTGAGCAATTAGATGAAGCTAGCCTTGCTAAGCAACCCACGCTAAACGCTTACTATCAGCAAATGGCAGATTGGGATTGGCGCTTTGGTAAAACGCCTGAGTTTACTCATCATGTCGAGACACGCTTTGATTGGGGCATGATGGATGTACATATGGATGTGAAGCAGGCAATGATCACCGAAGTTGTCATCTTCTCTGATGCGCTAAATGTTGAGCTTATTGACCTACTTAAAGAGACATTAACTGGTATTAGATATAACAAGAAAGAGATTCAAGCTAAACTCGATAAGTTAGCAAAAGCGCAACCTGAATTGGCAGCTCAGGTGGGTGATTTTGAGCAGTGGTTGGTTGGCGAGATGGAAGGTTAAGATTTTGCGACGTCAGATTTAATCTAGCAAGTATTATAGAGTGTGCTGCTTGCACTGCTTGATAAAAAGTTACTGACACAAATGCGCTTTATGTAATTAACGGTATTGATACCATACATACGCCATCTGAGATTTTGTATATTAATGATGCATAAAAAGCACCCTACCATTACTCCATTTTTTATGAATAATCAATATTAAGGTATTTTCATGAAGTACTTACATGCAATGATTAGAACCAACAAACTAGAAGAAACGTTATTTTTCTATTGTGACCTTATGGGCTTACAACTCCTAAGAAAGAAAGACTCTGAATCAGGCAGATTCAGCTTATATTTTTTAGCAACGCATGAGGGTGCGCCAGAGATTGAGGTGACACACAACTGGGATGAAAGAGAATATACCCTGTCTCTTATACACATCTCCGAGCCCACGAGACGGACTCCT
>CAJXUF010000024.1 GCA_913061175.1 uncultured Psychrobacter sp. | reverse complement strand
CGAGATAGGAGTCCGTCTCGTGGGCTCGGAGATGTGTATAAGAGACAGGATATGGCGCGTGTTTTACAGGAAGTGGCCGATGGTAATTTAACTTTAAAAATTCAAAAAACCTATTCACTCTCAGAAGTCGTTGCAGCGCACCACGAGCTACAAAAAGGCGATGCTTTTGGCAAGATTGTCTTGACCGCTGCTGAGTGAAAGTCAAGATTACCCAAGTATTAGGTAGTGCCTGATAGGATTTATTGGTAAGGGGATGTCTGTTGAAACCCAGTAAACTTAACTGATGACTTAACAAATCATACAAAAGTTTTATTTTGAACAACAGAACGTCCCTGTAGTCTTCGCTTATTTATCATAGGATAGAAAGCGAACGATACTAATAAAGGGAATAATATGACTATCAACAATAAGACCAGCAATGAAAAAACAGATGACCACATTGCTTATGAAGCAAAAGTACGTGAAGAAATAGAAGCATGGAAGAACCCTGATAAAGGGATTTTGGATAAAGCGCTAGCAGTACTTAATACCCCTGTGGTAGCAGCCGGTGATGCGTTAATGGAGGCTCCACAATTTGGCGATTCTCTAAAAAAAGCAACTGAGGAAACGATTACTGCATTGAGTGATGCAGCCAATTGGACATTGGACACTCAAGGCGTTATCGATAGCTATCAAGAGGCAGCAGATATTAACGACTCCTCTATCAAAACGCTGTCTGACATCAAAAGTCTACCCATTGCGGTTGTAGATAAACAAGTTAAGCTGTTTAAAAGCAAATATGTAGCGCTAACCAGTGCGCAAGGGGTGACTACAGGAGTCGTAGGCTGGGTGGGTATCCCTGCTGATGTCGTTGGGCTTATTACAGCCAACCTACGTGCGATTGGAGAATATGCAACGTACTATGGCTTTGATATCAATGATGAAGGCGAACAGTTATTTGCTATGTCTTTGTTGGCTGTGGCAACTTCTGCCTCTGTTGAGGAGCGTAAAGCGGCGTTAGATGACACTCATGCGATGATTAAAGATCCAGAAACTCAAGCATTTAATCAGATTAATGAAGAAGTTATGTCTCGTGTGCTGCGTCAGACATCGACTAAAGTAGCCACTAACATCGTTAAAACAAAAGCGGCGCAAATTATTCCAGCGGTAGGCGCAGTGGTCGCAGGTGGTGTTAATGCCAATTATACTGCCAATGTTTGTGAAGCTGCTTACCAGTGTTATCGTGAGCGTTTTTTAGATCGTCTCGCGTAAGTATCAGATGACTCGTTAAGTCAGCGATAGTATCAAGATGTAAGCATATGCCGAAACGTTAGACTGATTCGCCCAGTATCGACCGTCTTTGTCTTAGTAATCGTATGCTTCCAAAAGGTCTGTGTGTCACCATGCATCACAACGAGCTGACCAGACTCAAGATAAAGTTCAACTTTGTCTTGAGTTTTTTTATGCTTAAAAACAAATTTACGTGTGGCACCGAGCGATAAGGAGGCGATGACTGGCTGATGACCGAGCTCATTTTCGTCATCAGCATGGTAGCCCATACCATCAGCGCCAGAAGGATAGTAATTAAGCAGGCAGGTATTAAAATTGGCAGTTACGCCAACCTCTGCTAAAGCTTTTTCGATTTCCTGTTTCACGTGAAACACTATATCTGACCATGGAACAGTTTGGCGCACGTGTCCTGAGTATTGATAGTCTGCATCTGTATCTCCCATCCAGACAATTTTCCGAGTAGTTATATGGGTCTTACCAAATAACGTCACGATGTCTGATTGCCAAGGTAGCTCATTTAGTAGAGTATTATAAAGGGCAGTGGCATCGTCGATAATCACGCCTAGATCATTCACCTTACCATCATAGGGTAGTAAGTTATCCGTGGGTGCAGGAGCAAAGAGGTCAGTCATAATTTAGTCGTTGTAAATCCTTATTTACTGCTTTGGTAGTGCTCGTTGATGATTTGAGCGCATAATTCAGGCGCTTCCATTGGCAATAGATGACCATAATCTGACAGCGAAATAAGACTGCTATCTGGGACAAATTTGTTCCATTGCTTTCGTACTTTGTCATTGATGAACAGGGTAGGTTTGCCTGTAATCAACGTGTAGGGACAGCGTAGTTTTTTAAGGGCGGCATCGATATGAGGTGCGCCAAAATAATTGGCCAGCTCTTGTTCTGGTGCAAACATAAGCGTATAGCTACCATCTGTATTTTTGCTCAAGCTTTGCTCAGCAAATATTTGCAAGTGCTCATTGCTGATACGCTTATAAGCACGCTGCGCACGTAGGCTCTCGTAATAACTATGGGTACTTGGCCAAGTAGACTGCTTAGTTAACGTGCTTTTGAAAGGCTCGCGGCTCAGTAGGATAGAGCGTGGCAAAAGGTTGTAAAAGGTAGCTTGGTTTTTGGTAAATGTGACAGGCTCGATCAAGTACAACTGCGAAAACAGCTCTGGACGTTTGGCAGCTGCCATCGCTGTAGCCGTAGCCCCTTGCGAATGACCAATACCTATGACAGGCTTATTTTGGGTCTTTTCTAAAAACTCAATCAGCATATCAGCATCTTGCTCGCGCGTCAGACGACGGCTCTGCGGCTTATCATACCAGTAGCCACGTAGGGCAAGTGAGCTGATATCAAACTCAGTGGCTAGCTTACTTAATAGCGGTGTATAAGTGCCAACGGTAAAACTATTACCACTATAAAAATGTGCTGGCGCGCGGGGAGTAGAGCTGAAATCTAACGGCTGATTAAACTGGCTAAGGTCATAATAGCGTGCCTGTTTTCCGCCAAGATTAATGCGGTTTGTGAATGCTTCCATAAAATAAACACTTCCTTGTGGCTTATTTTGAGTGATTTGTTTTTCGTAGCTTTGCTTTTTATGATTGAGCTGACTTAATGAATCCTAGTTATCTTCACCTAAGAAGCCACCGCTTTGACGCTGCCACAGTCGAGCGTAGACACCATTCAATGCCAATAGTTCATCATGACTACCTTGCTCGATGATACGGCCTTGATGCATAACGACCAGTCTATCCAATGCGGCAATAGTAGACAAGCGATGGGCAATAGCAATAACGGTCTTGCCGGTCATGATGTCATTTAAGCTTTCGGTAATAGCATATTCAATCTCAGAATCCAACGCACTGGTGGCTTCATCTAAAAGTAAAATCGGCGCATTTTTTAGCATAACACGTGAGATAGCAATACGCTGACGTTGACCACCAGAGAGTTTGACTCCGCGTTCACCCACTTGGGTATCGAGACCTGTATTGCCTTTATCATCATATAAGTCTTTGATAAAGTCCCATGCCTGAGCTTGTTTGGCAGCGATCATAATTTCTTCATCAGTAGCATCAGGACGACCATAGGCGATGTTTTCACGTACAGTACGATGTAGCAACGACGTATCTTGCGTCACCATACCAATCTGTTGACGCAATGATTCTTGCGTAACCGCATCAATAGCTTGACCATCAATCAGGATTTTACCGCTATCGACATCAAAAAAGCGCAATAGTAAATTGACCAAGGTCGATTTACCAGCACCTGAACGCCCAACCAAACCAATCTTTTCACCTGGCTTAATATCTAAGTGGAAGTTGTCCAACAGTTTGATATATGAGTTAGGAGCGCGTTTAGCGATGCTGGTACTATCAACAGTCTCGCCAGTTTGTCCATTGTCTTCTTCGTCATTTTCATAACTGAAGTCAACATGGTCGAACACAATGCGACCGTCCGTAACGGCTAGCGCTGGTGCATCAGGTTTATCAATGATCGTTTGCGGTGCTGACAACGTACGCATACCGTCTTGAACTGTACCGATACTCTCAAACAAACTGGCCGTCTGCCACATAATCCAACGCGTCAAACCATTTAGACGTAATGCCATAGCAGTCGCAGCAGCAATGGCACCAACACCAACTGCGCCTTGTTGCCACAAGTACAATCCAATACCTGCCGTACTACTGACCAAGATCACACTGATAAGATGGGTCGATACTTCTAAATAGCTGACCCAGCGCATCTGCGCATGTACCGTACCTAAGAATTGTCCCATGGCATTTTTGGCATAGCCTAGCTCACGACGAGAATGGCTAAATAGCTTAACGGTCATGATATTGGCATAAGCATCAGTGATTCGTCCTGTCATCAAGGCACGGGCATCCGCTTGGACAATGGCTGTCTCTTTAAGCTTAGGGATAAAGTACCAAATGGTAATGGCAACCAAGACCAGCCAAATGACAAATGGAATGAGTAGTAAGCTGTCTAAATTAAACAAAATCACCCCTGAGGTGATAAAGTAGACAGAGACATACATAAACATATCGGTGACGGTCATTACGGTATCGCGTACTGCTAGGGCTGTCTGCATTACCTTAGCTGAGACACGACCCGAAAACTCATCCTGATAAAACTGCATGGATTGCCCAAGCATTCGCTGATGAAACCGCCAGCGCATCTGCATAGGAAACACGCCTTGCAAGGTCTGAAAATGGATAAATGATGACAAGGCGATCCACAATGGGCTCACTATCATGACAGCGAGCATGATGAGTAGCATATCGCCTTTTTCTACCCATAAGTTTTGCGGCGTATAAACGCCCAACCAATCGACGATATTACCTATCCAAGCAAACAGCATGGCCTCGTAAATACCGATACCAGCGGACAAAATCATAAAAATTAGTAGCCAGCCGCGTAAGCCATTGGTACATGCCCACAAAAACTTCAACATGCCATCTTTAGGTGATGGCAATGGCATGGGTGTGTCTGGAAAGGCGGGTAGGCGGTTTTCAAAAAAGCGAAATAAAGCATTCATAGGCAGTAATAAAACATCAATAGCAGTACGTCAAGATGAACGAGAACACTCGTTATCTAGAATCTTTACTTTTGTGATTGGGATTAGGTGCTATTTTAGCAAAATTACTAATCATACCTGCATGCTAATTGTAATTTACTTAAGAATAGCTGTGTCTTTAGTGCCTTAGTCACAACAATAATAAATAGATTGCTGTGGAAAACATATTTTGTTACATTCCACATCCAAACTTATTCATATTTTAAATATTGCTTTTATAAGTATGATTTTATTGCAAATATCGGCTGATTAGCAGGCATTTTATTTAATGGTTTTGATCAATATACGAACAGTAATAACTCAACATTGAAGTTCAAAAGGTAGCAGTGAATGATGTATTTAATAATAGCGGTACTATGTAGCGTCGCCGTCTCAGTACTTTTGAAAATATTGCGCCAGAAAAATATAGATATTCGTCAGACCATCGTGGCAGGCTATCCTGTGGCTTTTTTACTGACTTGGGTATTACTAAAACCTGATGTAGGTGCCATTCATGCGCTTGATAGCGCTTGGGCAATCATCATTGCGCTTGGAGTACTATTACCTGCTGTATTTATCATTCTCGGACGAGCTATTGAAGCGGTGGGGATGGTAGCAACCGACGCCTCTCAGCGCTTGTCACTCATTATCCCCATCGCCGCGGCTTTTTTGCTATTCGGTGAGGTGCTGACTGGTACACGTATACTTGGATTGGCGTTAGGTTTTCTGGCATTAGGTGCGCTCGTCTATCGACCACAGCATAACGATATTACTCGCCAAGCAAAGCATACGCCACTATGGTTATTCGGGGTATGGGCAGGCTACGGCATTATTGATATTTTGTTCAAACAAGTGGCAAAACAAGGGGCGGCCTTTCCGTTGACTCTACTGGTAAGTTTTGGCGTAGCAGGTGTATTGCTTTTAATCTATTTACTGGTCACACGGGTACGTTGGCAAAAACAAGCGCTTATGACAGGTCTACTGCTCGGCACATTGAACATGGGCAATATTTATGCCTATGTGCGCGCACACCAAGTGCTGCATGATTCTCCTAGTATTGTTTTCACTGGTATGAATGTCGGTGTTATTGCCGTAGCGACATTGATTGGCGTAGGTGTATTTAAAGAGCAGCTGAACCGTATCAACATAATAGGATTAGTATTGGCAGTCTGCTGTGTAGGGGTACTGTTTTTGGCGTAATGCGCATTGTCTAAAAGTATTGGTTTCATGATTTTTTGGCTATATTGTCACGTATCCTATATAGGCATACAAATCATCCTATGATAAGGTTATCTACAAATAACACGGCTTGTATGGAATAAAAAAGCTTAGTTTATGATATTTAATTTAACCAATAAAAATAGGATGCAGGCTCAATGGAATACGATAAGCAATTACAGCGTATAAAAAATGGTTCAGGTTTTATTGCTGCGCTTGATCAAAGTGGCGGCAGCACACCGAAAGCATTAGAGACTTATGGTGTCAGTAGCGATGCTTATGATAATGATGAGGCCATGTTTGATTTGGTTCATGAAATGCGTGCTCGTATCATGACGTGTGACTGTTTTGATAGTGAGCGTGTACTTGGTGCAATCTTGTTTGAAGATACCATGGAGCGCGAAGTTAATGGCAAGTCGACGGCCAATTATCTGTGGGAAGATAAAAATATCGTACCATTTTTAAAGGTAGATAAAGGTCTGGCTGAGCAAATGAGCGGCGTGCAAGTTATGAAGCCAATCCCGAATCTAGATCTATTATTAGATAAAGCAAAAAACTATCCTGTATTCGGTACTAAAATGCGCTCAGTCATTTATGAGCCAAACGTCGATGGTATCGAGCTTGTGGTACAGCAGCAGTTTGATGTGGCGAAGCAGATTATTTCAAAAGGTTTGATGCCTATCGTCGAGCCAGAGGTCAATATTGATAGCACTCAAAAGCATGAGTGCGAGTTACTGTTGAAGACAGATATACTGCGCAATCTGGAACGCTTAAGTGAAAAACATCAAGTGATGCTTAAGCTGACCCTGCCAGAAGAGGCGGGGTTTTATCAGGAGCTGATTGATCATCCTAAAGTGCTCAAAGTAGTGGCGCTGTCTGGTGGTTATAGTCGTAGCGATGCTTGTGCCAAGCTCAAACAAAACCCAGGTATGATTGCGAGCTTCTCGCGTGCCTTTACCGAAGGTTTGAGTAAGCAACAAAGCGATAGCGAGTTTGCTGAAACCATCAATGCCTCAATTGAAGAGATTTATGAAGCGTCAAAAGTGTAAACGTAGTAAATAAAAATTCGCACATAAAGCATAAGTAAATAAGCCAAAAAAAGCCCTACTAGATAAGTGTGCAAATACTTAAATAGTAGGGCTTTTCTTATTTCAAAAGTATAGGTTATTAACTCTACACCTCTTTATATAACTGGCGTCCTTCGTTGTTATATTTTTTAGTCATCTCGGCCATGCCTTGGCGAATTTCCTCAGCAGTGGCTTCACCCACTTGTCCGACGAGCTCTGTATTTACTTCTTTGATTAGGTGACCGGCATCGGTTAAGTCGCCCGTTTGTGGCGTTACTTTTTGGTTAGCGGCCTCTTTATCCAGCCCTGCTGCATATTCACGCACGTTTTGAGTGATTTTCATTGAACAAAACTTAGGACCACACATGGAGCAAAAGTGTGCCGATTTGTGTGCGTCTTTTGGCAACGTCTCGTCATGATATTCGCGTGCAGTATCAGGATCGAGCGCTAGATTGAACTGATCATCCCAGCGGAATTCGAAACGTGCTTTAGATAGCGCGTTGTCACGTGCCTGTGCTCCTGGATGACCTTTAGCAAGGTCAGCAGCGTGTGCAGCGATTTTATAAGTAATAATGCCGTCTTTGACGTCTTTTTTATTTGGCAAGCCTAAGTGCTCTTTTGGCGTGACATAGCATAGCATCGCAGTACCAAACCAACCAATCATTGCAGCTCCGATGGCGCTAGTGATATGGTCATAACCTGGAGCGATGTCTGTCGTTAATGGCCCTAAAGTATAGAAAGGCGCGTCAGCACATAGCTCAAGCTGCAAGTCCATGTTTTCTTTAATGCGGTTCATCGCGACGTGTCCAGGGCCTTCGATCATCACCTGTACATCGTGTTCCCATGCCACTTTAGTCAATTCACCAAGCGTACGTAGCTCACCGAACTGTGCTTCATCATTGGCATCTTGCAAGCAACCAGGACGTAGGCCATCACCTAGACTAAATGCCACATCGTACTGTTTCATAATTTCGCAGATATCTTCGAAATGCGTATACAAAAAGCTTTCTTTGTGATGTGCCAGACACCACTGCGCCATGATAGAACCACCACGTGAGACGATACCTGTCAGACGTTTTGCGGTGAGCGGTACATAGCGTAATAGCACGCCAGCGTGGATAGTAAAGTAATCTACACCTTGCTCTGCTTGCTCGATCAACGTATCACGGAATATCTCCCATGTAAGGTCTTCAGCGACGCCATCGACTTTTTCTAGTGCTTGATAAATCGGTACCGTACCAATCGGCACAGGAGAGTTACGGATTAGCCATTCACGGGTTTCATGAATGTGATTGCCCGTTGATAAATCCATAATAGTATCCGCACCCCAACGTGTTGCCCACGTCATTTTGGACACTTCTTCATCGATAGACGAACCCAGCGCTGAGTTGCCGATATTGGCATTGATTTTCACCAAGAAATTGCGCCCGATGATCATCGGCTCAGACTCAGGGTGGTTGATGTTGTTTGGAATAATTGCGCGTCCAGCTGCCACTTCATCACGGACAAATTCAGGGGTGATGATTTGAGGCGTATTGGCACCGAAGCTCTCGCCATCGTGTTGACGCATATCGGTCAGTTCATGTTGCTTCTGCGTTTCGCGTATAGCGATATATTCCATCTCAGGAGTGATGATGCCACGGCGCGCGTAGTACATTTGCGTAACGTTCTGTCCTGCTTTGGCGCGACGCGGTTTATCGATATGAGCAAATCTAAGGTTAGCAGTGCTGATATCGCGGGCACGTGCTTGTCCGTATGAGCTGGATAGGCCACTTAATTGCTCGGTATCACCGCGTTCTGCGATCCAGTTCTCACGCAGTTTTGGCAATCCACGTGTGAGGTCGATATCGACATTAGGGTCGGTATATACACCTGAGGTGTCATACACATAAAACGGTGGATTATGCTCACCGTCTTTATCTCCAGTGCCACCTACAGGCGTATCAGCCAAGCTGATTTCACGCATCGGTACTTGGATGTCAGGTCTTGAGCCTTCGATATAGACTTTTCGTGAGGCAGGTAAAATACGGTGCAAGTCGCGCGCATCTTCTTCGAAACGGGCATCACTTGCGGCACGGTGAGCAGGGGTTTTTAACGCATCTGCTTTTTTATCTGCCTTGACGTTGGTCGTGTCAGCAGCATTTGAAGCAAGCGTTGAGTTGTCGGCTGGGTTATGCGTTTGGGCTTTCGGTGCAATTGAAGTAGTGTCTGCAGTAGTCATATGCTGTCCTAGCGTGTTGGTTTTTGAATAAAATCAACACCGCCAGTATCTGCGGGGGTAGGCATCCATCATCTAGACAAGTTTATATCATGAACCCACAACTTCGACCAAAAAGTATCGTCGCGCATGGTGCTCATCAAATATTGGACGCAGCTTTATATCCTCTCTTCTTATCTGGTTATGCATCACGCATATTAAGACAGTAGTGACGATAAAAATGTATTTCTACGCGCCCTTTGTCATAAATAACAAAGTGCTTAAGACTTCCCTGCGTCGGTACTAACCGCATCAGGTTCGGCGGGTGATCTCTCAGCGAATGTATCAAGGCGACTACTTTAATAAAACAAGTTTAATAAAATGAGCCAAAAATACACCGCACCCCGAGTCTGTCAGTGTTGTAAATCAGCCTTCATACTAACAAAATTCTGTACCAACGGCTAATAGTATTTGGATACAAATATTCTGTGTCAAACACAAGGTTTCATATTTTCGTGAATATTTTTTTGAGTGTTGATAGATGAGGGTGCTTAGTATTACTAGGCTGTAGACAAATTATTCAAATATTATGTAAAGCGAATGAAGGATTCTAGAAGTTGTCATTAAACTGTCATAAAGATTTGGCAAGATAACACGCATATCACAAGCAATGCTTTTTTATACCGTTGTTAAACTTCAGGAGTCCTACATGCGTTATTCGTTATTAGCAGTGGCCGTCAGTTGTACATTAATGCTTACGGCGTGTAATAAGTCAACAGATACGGCGGAGCCAACTGCTGATACTAGCAGTAGCGCTGTGACAACAGCTGAAACAACTTCTCAGACAGCATCTTCTGCTACGTCAGATTTTAAATCTGCTGAAAATATCGCTATGAATATTACAGGTGCAGGAGCGTCGTTCCCGCAGCCTATCTATGCGAAATGGTCATATGACTACAATGCTGCTACCGGCGGCCAAGTCAACTATCAGTCGATTGGCTCATCTGGTGGTATCAAACAAATCCAGTCAAAAACAGTAGATTTTGGTGCCTCTGATGCGCCGATGACGCCTGAAGAATTAGATGAAGCGGGTTTGATTCAGTTCCCAACAGTCATTGGTGGTGTTGTACCAATCGTCAACATCGATGGTGTTGAGCCTGGTGCACTGAAGCTAGACGGCACAACGTTGGCTGATATCTATTTGGGTAAGATTAGCAACTGGAATGACCCTGCGATTAAGGCGATGAACCCAGATTTGACCTTGCCAGATGCAGCAATCACAACAGTATTCCGCTCAGATGGTTCAGGTACGACTTTCAACTTCACTGATTATCTTGCCAAGGTTTCACCAGACTGGAAAGACACTGTTGGCGTTGATAAAACTGTCAAATGGCCGACCTCTGCTACTGGCGCAGGCGGTAAAGGTAACGAAGGCGTTTCAAGCTACGTAAACCGTATGAAAAACTCTATCGGCTATGTTGAGTATGCTTACGCTAAGCAAAATAAGATGTCACATACTGCGCTGAAAAATGCAGCTGGTAACATCGTACAGCCATCTGCTGAGACGTTTGCTGCAGCAGGTGATATTGATTGGTCACAACAAGAAGGCTTTTATAAAGTCATCACCAACTCTGAAACTGACCAAGCATGGCCTATCGCTGCTGCGACCTTTATCTTGGTACATAAGCAACCAGAAAATCCTCAGCAAGTCGCTGGCGTATTGAACTTCTTTGACTGGGCTTATACCCAAGGTGATGACAGCGCCATGGAACTAGACTACGTACCATTCTCTGATACGGCAGTAGCCTTGTTCAAAGAGAAGTGGAACGAAGTGAAAGGTAGCGATGGACAGCCTGTCTACAAGCCAGCTCAGTAATTTGTTTCTGCTAAATACGATTTAGCAACTGACAAGTTATCCTCTCGAATAACTATTCTCCGGTAGTTGTTTGAGGGGTTTTAACACAGCAAATTTGATGAATACATCTCGATAGATATGTTTACTCATCCCATTTAAGTTTGTTGTGTTAAAACCTGAGATACATCTTTTTAATATTTCGATTCATCCCATTCAATGCTGAGACACTTATGACAGACTTAAGGTCCCAACTGGCTAAACAAAAACGTTACGACGCTTTATTTGTTAACTCTACTAAAGCGTTTGCCATACTCGTCCTCCTATCTTTAGGGGGCATTTTGGTGTCTCTAATTGTTGGAGCATGGCCGAGTATTCAAGAGTTTGGTTTGGGATTTTATACCAGCAATAACTGGGATACAGTCGCCAATGAATACGGGGCATTAGCGCCTATTTACGGTACCTTAGTCACGTCATTTATCGCTATTGTTATCGCGGTTCCAGTCAGTTTCGGTATTGCGATATTTTTAACCGAGATGTGCCCTAAGTTCCTCAAAAAACCACTTGGTATCGCCATTGAGTTATTGGCTGGTATCCCATCTATTATTTATGGCATGTGGGGACTGTTCGTATTTGCGCCATTCTTTGGTGATCACATTCAGCCATGGTTCATTGAGCACGTCGGGCCTTTGCCTATTATCGGTAAGCTGTTTGCAGGTGCACCTATGGGACTGGGTATGTTTACCGCCTCCCTAGTACTTGCCATCATGATCATACCGTTCATTGCCGCCACCATGCGCGATGTTTTCTCTGTTGTACCCGATTTACTGAAAGAGTCAGCCTATGGCATGGGTGCGACAACTTGGGAAGTCATGTTCAAGATTATCCTGCCTTATACCAAAGCTGGTGTTGTTGGTGGCGTAATTTTGGGTCTTGGTCGTGCACTGGGTGAGACGATGGCAGTTACTTTCTTGATTGGTAATGCGTTTAATATCAGTCCAAGCCTGTTTACTTCTGGCGTGACGATTACCTCAGCCTTGGCCAATGAATTTGCTGAAGCGTCTAGTGAGCTACATCTTGCGTCTTTACTACATCTAGGCTTAATCTTATTTGTTATCACCTTCATCGTGCTGTCTTTAGCAAAACTGATGCTCATGCGCATGGATCACAAAGCAGGTAACCGATAAGTCTGTTACCGATTTATTGAACCTTGATAGATATTGATAAAAGATATGGGAAATAAATATTATGCCTGCTAACAATGCGATCAATGCACCACTACCTACTAAGCCAAACGGCGCTACCCGCTACAATCAAAGCCTTTATAACAAGCGTCGTTTGACCAACAAGTTAGGTCTAGGCTTTGCCATGTCAGCGATGGTTTTTGGCCTGTTTTGGTTATTATGGATTTTGGTGACTTTGTTTGTTGAAGGCTTCCAAGGCATGGTGCAGTTGCCAATCTTTACTGCTGATACGCCGCCACCGATGAGTGCAGGCGGCTTACGCAATGCTATCGTTGGTTCGGTCATGTTGGCGTTTTCAGGATTGTTTATCGGTGCCCCTATTGGCCTTATGACAGGTATTTATTTATCTGAGTTTTCTAAAGGCAGTATGCTTGGCAAGGTTACTCGCTTCTTAAATGATATTCTATTGTCAGCACCATCGATTGTCATCGGTCTATTTATCTATGCACTGATGGTAAAAGGTCAAAGTTTCTCTGGTTGGGCAGGCGCGTTGGCATTGGCATTGATTGTTATTCCGGTGGTCGTGCGTACGACAGAAAACATGCTGAACCTGGTACCTAATAGTCTACGTGAAGCAGCTTATGCGCTAGGTACTCCTAAATGGAAACTGGTCACTCAGGTTACGGTAAAAGCTGCACGAGCTGGACTGACCACAGGTGTGCTACTGGCCTTTGCTCGAATCACTGGTGAGACAGCACCGTTACTATTTACCGCACTTAACAATCAATACTTCAGTACAGATATGGGTCAGCCTATTGCTAACTTACCCAATACCATTTACCAGTTTGCGATGAGTCCTTATGATAACTGGCATACATTGGCTTGGGCTGCAGCACTACTTATCACCGCGTCTGTCCTAGTGTTGAATATTTTGGCAAGATTTATCGGTGGTAGAGGTCAGCCCAAATAAGGGCTGAGAGCAGACCAGACCGTAGCACGCTACACGCTAAGCATTTACTTAAACTTATATGAAATTAATTGAGCTAGGTTGAAATATTATGAATGATGTCCTAAGCAACGTCCGTACAAACACGACTGCTGACAACTTTAATACGGCAACAGGCAGCCTATTAAATAGACCCATGTCTACTAGCGCCCAAGCTCAGCAACCAAATACTGCTGATTTTAATAAGCAAACGATTCAAGATATTCCTAAGAATATGCCTGCTGCAAAAATGGAAGTTCGAGATCTAAACTTCTACTACGATGATTTTCAAGCATTGAAAAACATCAATATCGATATCGCTGATAAAAAAGTGACTGCTTTTATTGGTCCTTCAGGTTGTGGTAAGTCTACGCTACTACGTACCTTCAACCGCATGTACGATCTATATCCGGGTATGCGTGCAGAGGGCAATATCAATCTAGATGGCAAAAACATCTTGGGTAAAGACATCGATGTGAACTTACTGCGTGCACAAGTTGGTATGGTCTTTCAGAAGCCAACGCCGTTCCCGATGTCAATCTATGACAATGTCGCCTTTGGCGTACGACTGTACGAAAAATTAAGCAAAGATGAGCTGGACCATCGCGTCGAGTGGGCACTGAAAAAATCAGCGCTATGGCCAGAAGTGAAAGACAAGCTAAAAGCATCAGGACTGTCGTTATCAGGTGGTCAGCAGCAGCGTCTTTGTATCGCACGTAGTGTAGCTACCAAGCCTGAAGTGCTGTTGCTTGATGAACCGACATCAGCCCTGGATCCTATTTCGACGGGTGCTATCGAAGATTTGATCGAAGATCTGAAAAACGACTACACCATCGCTATCGTCACTCACAATATGCAGCAAGCAGCACGCGTATCTGATTATACGGTCTATATGTATCTAGGCGATATGATTGAGATGGGTGAGACCGATCAGATATTTACCAAACCTACCCAAACCGCGACAGAAGACTATATTACAGGTCGTTATGGCTAACATTGATTGAGATTGAAATCGGTACAAGCAGACAAAGCTGATTAGCATGTCATAAGCCGACTTTCTAACTTCATAGGCACACTGCGCTATTAAAATATAGATTCTAGGGAATACCTCTCATGCAAAGTGATAAGCATATCTCCAAAAGTTTTGACCAAGATCTTGATGAAGCCATCCGTTTATTTTTATACATGGGTGATAGCGCGGCTAACCAAGTGGCCAAAGCCATTCATGCTCTTATCGATAAAGACGAAACACTGGCGCAAGAAGTCATCGATATGGACTTCGATATCAATCGAATGGAGGTCGAACTCGACGAGCACATTTTGTTATTGGTCGCCAAACGCCAGCCAGCTGCCAGTGATTTGCGCTTAGTCATGTCGATCAGTAAAGGTGTGGTTGATTTGGAACGTATCGGCGATGAAGCGGTAAAAATTGCGCGAATGGCCAGTAAAATTGCGGCAGAAGGTAAATCAGCATACGGCTACGCTGAAGTTCAGCATCTGAGCAATCAAGTTCGTCTGATGCTAAACAACTCGCTAGAGGCTTTTAGTCAATCGAATGCGGAGCAAGCGTTTGAAGTGATGCGTAATGACAGCGCGGTCAATACCGAATATCAGTCAGCCATACGTGCTTTGATGACCTATATTATGGAAGACTCACGCCACGTATCAAAAGTCATCAATATCATGTGGATATTACGATCGCTTGAGCGTATCGGTGACCATGCACAGAATGTCGCAGAGCTAGTGATTAATTATATCAGTGGACAAGACGTACGTCATTCAGACTATGCGATGGTCGAAAAAGCGGTGCAGGAAGCCAATGATCGCTTAGCTGCTCGTCAAGTTAGTACATTGTCAGCCAATGAGCTTGAAACGTCAGATAGTGATGAAGGCTGATAGGAAGGGCTATGGTTTTTACCCTATAATAAAAAACGCGCTATAGTGAGCGCGTTTTTTTATGATTATTAGATATTGCTACTAGGAGGCAAGTAAGTACTAACTTTCTGGTGTCCAGCCCTGTGCGCGTTCATAGTCTTCATTGTCTAAGAACTTATCACGCTGCTCTGTTAAAAACTTTTTAGCAGCAGGATCCATCATGCTTAGATGATTCTCATTGATAAGCATGGTTTGATGCTCAAGCCATTCTTTCCACGCCTTTTCAGACACAGTCTCTTGCAGCTCTTGACCTTTTTTATTAGGGAAGGGTGGATGCGGCATCTTCGGTAAATCTTGCTTATATTTACGGCAAAACACGGTATTTGCTTGAGGGTTAAAAGTCTCAGTCATAAGGCATTCCTTATTCATTATATTAAGTGATTAAATCAAATATCATATGATTCTATGATAACGGTCTTGGTAGATTTAGCAAAGGGTACTAATGTATATCATTAGACTTCTAACCATTTGTTATAGCATCATTGATATAAAACAAATGCTATCCACGTTCAGCCTTTTTATTTGAATTTTCAAAGCTAGTGATATTTTGATAATGACATTGGCCAAACCAGTAGAGGTCATAGGACAAATAAAAACACCCGCATAGATAGCGGGTGTTAAATTTATATTAGCAGGTTAGCTGTTATTTGCAAATTAATGATTAAGCAAAAGCTTTTAAGCGAGCACGTCCATTGACCACTGCTTGCTTGACTTGGTTTGGCGCAGTGCCACCTAAATGGTCACGAGCTGCTAATGAGCCTTCTAGCGTTAGATAGTCGAAGACATCTTCACCGATGGTATCGCTAAATTGCTGTAGCTGTGCCAATGACAAGTCACTTAGATCAACACCCTCTTTGATGCCCAAAGCAACAGCATTACCAACGACCTCATGAGCGTCACGGAATGCCACACCTTGACGTACTAGGTAATCTGCCAAGTCAGTGGCAGTCGCATAGCCTTTCATCGTCGCAGCACGCATGCTTTCCTTGTTTGGCGTGATATTTGGTAGCATATCAGCAAACGCTAATAGTGAACCTGTCAACGTATCAACGCAATCAAACAAAGGCTCTTTGTCTTCTTGGTTGTCTTTGTTGTAGGCGAGCGGCTGGCTCTTCATTAGGCTAAGCAAAGTCATCAACTGACCAAAGACACGTGCCGCTTTACCGCGTACCAACTCAGGTACGTCAGGATTTTTCTTTTGCGGCATGATCGATGAGCCCGTACAGAAACGATCTGGTATCTGCACAAAATTAAATTGTGCTGACATCCAAAGAATAATCTCTTCGCTCATACGCGACATATGCATCATCAAGATAGAAGCCGCTGAAGTAAACTCAATCGCAAAGTCACGGTCTGAAACGGCATCGAGTGAGTTTTGACAGATACCTTCAAAACCTAGCAATTCAGCAGTGATGGTACGATCGATTTGGAAAGTCGTACCAGCAAGTGCTGCACTACCAAGTGGCATCTGGTTGATACGGCGACGTGCATCGACAAGACGCTCGGTATCACGATATAACATCTCAAACCATGCCATTACATGATGGCCAAAGCTAACAGGTTGTGCTGTTTGCAAATGAGTAAAGCCTGGCATGATAGTATCAGTATGTTGCTCAGCTAAATCAAGTAAACCACTTTGCAAGCGTACTAATAACTCAATAATATTATCAGTCTCTTCGCGCAACCATAAGCGAATATCTGTGGCTACCTGATCGTTACGGCTACGACCAGTATGTAGTTTTTTACCAACGGCACCTACAATGTCAGTCAAACGTGACTCGACATTCATGTGCACGTCTTCGAGAGCAATCGACCAGTTAAACTCACCTGCTTCAATCTCGCGCAATACTTGCTGCAAGCCATCAATAATAGTGGCAACTTCATCAGCAGTTAAAATGTCACATTCTTTTAGCATCGTTGCATGCGCAATCGAGCCTTGAATATCGTGACGAGCAAAGCGTTGGTCAAAGCCTACAGAGGCAGTAAAGGCGGCAACGAAGCTATCTGTCGCTTCACTGAAGCGCCCGCCCCACATTTGTTGGCCTTGGCTACTAGCAGGCGTAGTCTGCGTTGTGGTACTTGTTATAGGAGCATCTGTGCTAAAATCAGAGTCAGATGAACTTTTACTTGATTCAGGATTACTAGGTTTTGAAGAATTGGCGTTCATATCGTTACAAGACAAGTCAAAAGAATAAGAACTCGAGTATAGCAAATGATGAGGTTGCCTTACTAGCTACACGCTTAGAGTTTTTTATTCCTAAACTCATGGAAATCATGAGGCCTTGGCAGTGGCTGACATATATCTTTTTTTGGTCCTTGTTCCTAACGGTAATGGAGCGCCATAGCTTAGCCACTTGGTCAGATTTCATGATTCAGTTTCTACGTAGTTTCATTCAAAACGCTCTAACAGTTATTCCCTCACTGTATTTAGTTGACTACCTACGCCCTGCATTTAAAAATGCCAGTATTCTTAGCGTAAGTATGCGAATAGTGCTGTTACTGATGTTTGCTGCTGCAGTTTCGATGGCGTTAGTAACGTTGTCTATGATTAATTTCGGTTGGCTAGCATATGATAGTCGCACGTTTGTAGTAAATATTGTGCTTAATACAGTGTTATCTGGCGGTTTTACAACTGTGTTTCTGTTATATTTTTTGCGTAGCTACCGTGAGCTTAATGCGCTTAAGTTGTCCTTTGAATATAAATTGACTGCGCAAAATGATCTAATAAAAGCCCGTACGGCCCCGCACTTTTTCTTTAATACTATCAATACACTTGTATCTCTGATTGAATCGAACCCGCCTAGAGCCGCTGACTTATTACAGCACGTCTCTGCACTATTCCGTGCTAGTTTTAGTGGTACACGCGAGATTAGCTTTGAAGAAGAGGTCGATCTTTGTGAGCATTATTTGGCAATCGAATCTAGTCGTTTAGCAGACAAGCTCGAAGTCAATTGGAAGTTACCTGAAGAAGATATCATGTACGACATGGTTATCACTGCGCTAACGCTACAAAGCGTGCTAGAGAAAATACTGCTCAATGTGGTAGAGATGACGACAGAAACTATCTGCATTAATATCGAAGTCACGTGGGAACAACACCGAGTTAAAATTATGATTGATGTTGCGCTTCCCAAAAAGACACTAATTATCAACCATGACTTGCGCCAACATATGAATTTCTATATTCAAGCTGATCGTTTGCGCGCCCATTTTGGACAAAGTGCTGATATCCAGAGCTCAGTAGCCAGTACGCAGATTATCACCATCATCGACTATCCTCTACAAGACGTCGGTTTATAACTTACTGTTCTTTATTAGCTTTCTACATTCTTTTAACTCTTAAAAGCCTATGTGGCATACTTATTGCATAACCATGCATAGGTAACACAATTTGTATTTGATAAATAATGATTACGAATCAGTAATATCATAACTACCGTGAAACACAATTACACCATATAAAATCTACCTATAGCAGGAGTATATTGTCCGCTATAAAAACTGGTAGTTTTCGTCAGAATTTTATTAAATAATTTAGATTTTATATTCTAAGTGATTGATAATGAGTGCTAATATAGCCGTAATACTATTGAAAAAAATATTAAGTATGTCCTTGGATGGGAGTTTGCATGCGTATCGTAGTTTGTGATGATGAGCCCCTAGCGCGTGAGCGCTTGGTGAGAATTGTACAGGAGTCAGGCCATGAGGTAGTTGCTCAGGCCACAACAGGTGCAGAAGCTATCGTCGCTGTAAAAACCCAGCAGCCAGATATTATATTATTAGATATCCGAATGCCTGAAATGGACGGAGTACGCTGTGCTCAAGAACTTGCCAAACTTGAGCATCCACCAGCGATTATATTTGTGACGGCATACGACCATTATGCGATCGCAGCATTAAAAGCCAATGCAATTGGCTACTTGTTGAAACCTGCAAACAAAGATGAGCTACTAGAAGCTTTAAACAAAGCAAAGAACCTAAATGCCGCTCAACTAAACGAAATTCGCAAGCTTGAAGATCCGACAGCACGTCCAATACGTGAACATATCGCTGCTCGTACACATCGCGGTGTTGAACTGATTAAGCTAAAAGATATCTACTATTTTGCAGCAGATCAAAAATACGTCAAAGTGCGTCACAAAGATGGCATGGTATTGATTGATGAAACGCTAAAAGAATTAGAGCAAGAGTTTGATGATCGTCTGTTCCGAGTACATCGCAATGCCATTATCAACCTTAGTTATTTGGACTTTCTAGAAACTCTAGACGCAGGCCAGTATCAGATACGTTTTAAAGGTATTGATGAGACGCTAGCGGTCAGTCGTCGTCACTTACCTGCCTTACGTGATAAAATTCAAAGTATGTAATAGGCTGTCCTGATAGCGACCAATCATTCCATATCATCAAACCCTTATTTATGCTTAAATAGGGGTATTTTTTTGCGTCAGCATCTACTATTAATAATTTGAGTCGCCTATTCTTTGGCAAACTTACCCTATCGAGTAATATCGATACTATTCAGTATAAATATGAATGGTACTGACATAGGGACTATAGCCACTATAGTATTAGTATCGAACTTATTGAGGCCCTTTATGAGCAATCCGCAGCAACCTGTTTTGACTACTCTAAATATCGCTACACGTCAAAGTCCTTTAGCCTTATGGCAGGCCGAGCATATTCGTGATCGTTTATTGGCGTTGTATCCTAATCTGACGATCAATTTACTAAAAATTGTTACTAAGGGTGACAAGATTTTGGACACACCTTTGGCCAAAATCGGTGGCAAAGGATTGTTTGTAAAAGAGCTTGAACAAGCGCTGTATGAAAAACAAGCCGATATTGCAGTGCACTCGCTAAAAGATGTTCCGATGCAGCTTCCTGAAGGCCTAACATTAGGTGTCTATTGCAAACGCGCCTCACCAACAGATGCCTTTGTCTCAAACACTTATAATAGTATCGACGAGTTACCACAGGGTGCGGTCGTTGGGACGTCAAGTTTACGTCGTCAATGCCAGATCAAAGCCTATCGACCTGACCTGCAAATCAAAACCTTGCGCGGCAACGTCGGCACTCGTCTAGGTAAGTTAGATGCTGGCGAGTATGATGCCATTATTTTAGCGACCAGCGGATTGCAGCGTATTGAACTGGACGAGAGAATACGCGGTGAGCTTGATATCGCGGCTTGCTTACCTGCCGTTGGACAAGGCGCTTTGGCGATCGAATGCCGTGAAGGCGATGAAGAAGTCCTCAAATTACTTGCACCACTCAATGATGATAAAGCCCGTATTCGACTTATCGCTGAACGTGCTCTGAACCGTCATCTAGAGGGCGGTTGCCAAGTACCGATCGCCGCTTATGCAGTTTTGCAGACAGCTGAAGAAACCAGTGTTAATAATGATAACAATGGTGATAATGGCAATAACGATAGTGGGAATGTGCTGTGGCTACGCGGTCGAGTAGGTCAAGCCGATGGTAGCGAATTGTTGAAGGCAGACAAACGAGCTACGTTGGTTGGGACACAAGCCGAGCAAGAAGCCCAAGCCAACCAACTAGGTATCGATGTCGCAGAAATGCTACTTGCCGATGGCGCAGGCGCTATTTTGTCAGCGATCTATCAGCCTGAGTAGTACAAGTACAGTCGCTATAGGTTTGATTAACCGTAAGATAGGCTGATCTAAGCATCAGCCATTTTTGTATACTTAAGCCTTTTTCACTCGTTTTTTGTCATGGTATACCTATGTCATCAATGCCAACTCAATCTACATACACAACTTCTCATAAAAATTATGCTAATGAGAAGTCAAAAATAATGCCGCAAATTATCATTAATACTCGCCCAGTAGAGCGAGCAGCACCGTTGACGCAGCATTTGCAAGCGGCAGGATTGGTAGTGATTGAGATGCCAATGTTGACGCTACAACCACGTCCAACAACTGATCTAGATATTGCATTAATGCGTCAGTGGTTGGCGGGGGAGTACAAAGCGCTTGTTATCGTTAGTCCAACTGCAGCGGCTTCGGGGCTAGCCGCTTGGCAGTCACTTGACCATAAAAAGTGTGAATACAAAACGAAAGATAGTAATGGCAACTATGCGCAGAGATTGTCAGAAGGTTTGTCACTACCTAGTCCTCTGGTTGCGGTTGGTGAAGCAACGGCAGCAGAGTTCAGTCAGGTGCGTATAGATACAACAAACTATCAAATACTTCAGCCTGAGACGGCCAATAATGAAGGCATGCTAGCAATGCCTGAAATCGATAGCTTACAAGCAGGCGATAAATTGCTGATATGGCGCGGGCTTGGTGGTCGACGATTATTGGTGGATACATTGCAGGCGCGCGGTGTACATATCGATAGTATTGCTTGGTACGAGCGTACGATGCCTATCGATGCAATGGCTGAGTATCAGCAGTGGCAACAAGTATTTGTTACTCATAGTACTGCGTCAGATATTGCCCTACTGAAGCAGTCAAAGCCAATTGTCGTGATCAGCAGTGCGGCGGCTTTTGAGCATTGGTCAAGTATCGTCAATAATGGCCAATCAAAGACGTTAAAAAAAGAGCAAAGTTCTGATGCAGTGGCTGATATAGCACAGCGGCTTTCGCTTACGCTAAAAGATTTTTCTTACGTTGTGTTGGGTGAGCGTTTGGCCAATATGGTTACCGCACAGCAGTTGAGCTACTGGAGAGTAGAGGATTTGTCGCCAGATACAATTCTCTCAGCCATTCATTCTAAAATATAATACTTTAAACTTCTCATTTGCTTTAAACATGTTTATCTATACCAATAATGGTACTGCCTTATGTCAATGAATTCTGAGTCCTTATCTAAGGATCCTTCTACTGTTCAGCAGCGCCGGCAAGCAAATATTTTGCTGCTACGGATGCAATGGCTGGTTATCTTATTACTGATCGCTGCATTATTGTGGCTATATATTAGTCAGCAGCGCTTTCAGCATAGTGTCAACGATCGTTTGCAAAGTAATGAGCAAGTAATCAGTCGATTAAACGAAATGGACGATCGTCTATTTGCTATGAGTCAGCAGACGCTGCCAGAACCTAGAGTTAAAGCGAGTAGCCAAGCTCAGAATCAGTTGGACCTGTTGCGTATCCAAATCAAAGCTGCTGATAGACTGTTGGCAGATAGTAATGACAGTGCCGCGATTGAGTTATTGCGAGGTCTACATTGGCAGTTGTCGCAGAGCAGTAATGAGATTGCGCCTGCGCTCACTATCGTTATCAAGCAAAGTTTGCTCAAAGATATTGAGCGTCTGCAGGCACAAAGCTCACAGCCAAGCCCGTGGCAAATACAAAATCTTGCGATTCAAAATATTCAGGAATTTTTGCACAGTCATGAGCGTCTTGGCAGCTATGAAGGTACGGATCTACAGCGTCGAGAGCTGGTAGATGCAGCTATTGAAAATAAACAGCAGCCTAAAGCAACCAATGCTACTGATACTTCAGCGACTAGTGATACAAATTTAACGCGTCGTCAGCTCACTATCCATGAAGTCATCATGACGTTGAATCTAGCAAGCCAAGCCAGCAATATGCGTAAGCAAGATCAACTTGTCAGCTATTTGACGCAAGCACGCAAACAGTTAAAAACGTTGGTACCTAAAGCTTCAACTAGTGACAATAAAAAGTCAGCACAAGCTCTGTCTCTTATACACATCTGACGCTGC
>CAJXUF010000023.1 GCA_913061175.1 uncultured Psychrobacter sp. | reverse complement strand
GTATAAGAGACAGCTTCGATATAATTTGGCTAGTCGCAGGCTTCACCAGTTTGCCGCTGATATGGCTACTTTATGCGATAAAACCAAGACGAGTACAGACTGTTGATTCACAGCAGATTGATGCCAAACAACACGTATCAGTGCATCAGGCTTATTTGAACTTTAAACGCTCCTTATATGAAGCAATTTCTGGACATCATAAAGCGCTTGCTTTACTTTTCGTCAGCTACGTACTGGCAGGGTTTGGTTATATTAGCTCAGCGACTTTTTTGCCCGTTATGGCAGCACAGCGGCTAACGACACAGACGTATGCTGGATTAATGATTTGGTTGGTCGTTGGTATTTTTGCAATGTTGTCAAACCCCCTATGGGGCGCGCTTGCCAAACGTATCGGTGAAATAAAAACCTTGATGGGGCTGACGGTATTGCAAGCATTTGGCATGTGCTTGCCGATATGGTTTGATGGTGCGCTTGGCTTATATGGCAATGCTGCGATTTTGGGTCTAACCTTCGTCGGTATGGTATCGATGACACTAACGCTATTTAAAAATATCAATCCTGCCTATTCTAATTTACTGATTGCTTTGGCAACGTTGGCTTATGCATTAGGGCAGTTTTTGGGCCCTTTAGTGACAGTGGCGCTGGCAGGGAAGGATGGCAATTTCAATGCAGGGTTGCTTGTCGCTGCTATTGGATTGATGATCGGACTTGTACTATTGGTATGGTTCCGTCGACAGTCGCCAAAGACAGCTAAGATCGTCTAAACCATGCTACGGCTAAATACTTCTCGTAATTCAAAACTGGTATGAACTTGTGCCACGCCTTCGATACGATTGAGGCGATGCAATAAAAACTCTTCGTAATGCGTCATATCACGTACTCTGACCTTAATCAGATAGTCTTCGGTGCGGCCTGTGACAATACTACAGCTGATGACTTCCTCAAAGCTTTGAACTTTGCGTTCAAACTGCTCAAAACGTTCTGCTGTATGTCGATCCATACTAATAGCGATAAACACGGCTAGCGGATAGCCAAGTTTTTGCGCATCGGTTTTGGTATGGTAGCCAGTGATAATGTTCGCATCTTCTAAACGTTTGATACGACGTGCGCAAGGGGTGGCAGACAGGTTGACGCGTTCAGCGAGTTCAGTAATGCTCATACGCGCCTGTGTTTGCAATAAGCGTAGCAACTGTCTATCTATCTCGTCTATATCTGCGGTCCCTGTACTATCAATATGATTATCTGGCATTTCTCAAGCCTTAATAGTGAATTTATTCGATTATAATGTCTAAATTGTGTTTTTCCACTAAAATAACAGAAAATAAAGTAGAAGAAAGCAGGTTTCTCTCTGTTAAACTTTGATATTATTATGGTATGAACACTAGTTATCTCGTATGATAAATACTGATCTAATCAACAGCTAATCGCCTAGCTAAATATATAAACAACCATATCATCTAAGGATTGATTATGTCTGACCAAGCCACGCACACTGCAGCCACAGGGACTGCAAAGATCACACCAAAAAGTGCCGCTTTTGACTTCCGTAAATACCGTCCATTTGCATTTGCGCCATCGCTGCCAGATCGTACTTGGCCAAGTAAAACGATTGAGAAGTCACCGATATGGGCAAGTGTGGATCTGCGTGATGGTAACCAAGCATTGATTGATCCGATGACCATTGAACAAAAAATGCGCTTCTTTAAGACTTTAGTAGATGTTGGTTTTAAAGAAATTGAGATTGGTTTTCCGTCAGCGGCGCAGGTAGAGTTTGACTTTGCGCGTAAGCTTATCGAAGAAAACCACGTACCTGAAGATGTAACGCTACAAGTATTGGTACAAGCGCGGGAGCATTTGATTGCCCGTACTTTTGAATCATTAAAAGGCGCAAAACGTGCAGTTGTCCATGTCTATAACTCAACCAGCCGTGTACAACGCGAAAAAGTCTATGGCAAAGATAAAGCCGAAATCAAAGAAATTGCTATTGCAGGCGCTAAGCTATTGCAAGAGTATGCAGCAAAGTATCCTGAGACAGATTGGGTATTTCAGTACTCGCCAGAGAGCTTTAGCCAGACAGAAACTGAATATGCCGTAGAGGTTTGCGATGCAGTGTGTGACGTGTGGCAACCACAGCAGGGTCAGGAAGTTATTTTCAACTTGCCAGCGACTGTTGAGGCTTCTATGCCCAATGTCTTTGCTGATCAAGTAGAGTACTTCTGCCGCAATCTAGCGCAGCGTGAGCATGTGATTGTGAGCTTGCACACTCATAATGACCGTGGCTGTGCAGTAGCAGCAGCTGAATTGGGCGTACTTGCAGGTGCGGATCGTATCGAAGGCACATTGCTTGGTAACGGTGAGCGTACAGGTAACATGGATATCATGGTCATGGCCATGAACTTATTTAGCCAAGGTATCGATCCTGAGCTTGATTTTAGCAACATGAGCGAAATCGTACAGGTTGTGAGCGAATGCAATAACTTACCATTGCACCCTCGTCATCCTTATGTAGGCGAGTTGGTCTTCACGGCATTTAGTGGCTCACATCAAGATGCTATCAAAAAATCTCTCGATTACAATGAAAGCAATCAGAGCGAAACAGACAATGTCTGGGACGTGGCTTATCTACCTATCGATCCTGCGCATATTGGCCGTAGCTACCAAGATGTAGTACGTATCAATAGCCAGTCAGGCAAAGGCGGCGTCGCATATATTTTGCAGCGTAACTACGGTTTTAACCTACCACGTTGGATGCAGATTGACTTTAGCCGTGTGGTACAAAAGCAAGCTGAAGCGGCTGCACGCGAATTGCAGAATGATGAAATCTTGCAGACCTTTGAAGATACTTACTTGCAGCAAGGTAAGTTTGAACTACTAGACTATAGCGTCAACAACAAAGGCGGTGCGGTTTACTTTAGTGGTCAAGTACAGATGAATAGCGATACCATTGATATTGATGGCACGGGTAACGGCCCATTATCATCGTTTATTGACGGACTTGCGCAGCATACTGGCAAATCATTGCATATTATTAACTATGCAGAACATGCGATTAACCCGCATCATAACAGTGGTAATGGTATCGATGATGATACCAATAGTGATAACAAAACCAATGCCAACGCTGCTGCTTACATTCAGTTAAATGTTGATGGCGAAGTGTATTCAGGTATCGGTACTTGCAGCAGTACGGTGTCAGCCATGCTAAAAGGGGCGTTATCAGCCTTTGCTCAAGCGCTAAATACAGAAGCTGCTTAGTGTTAAGTAGTCATTGATATCACGCAAAATTCTGTACGCTAATAACGCCATCGCTTCTTGTCTCTAGCAAGTAAAGCGATGGCGTTATTTTTTGCTATAAATACCTATGAAATTCCGACTATAGGTTTATGAGCAATAGCATAATGTTACTTGTGTTTTTGGTGTCTAAGACTTACGCTAATGTATATATTAAAATATTATAAATAAAAGGTTAATTATGGAACCTATCTCATTTGCTTCATTCACGCTAGCATCTATTTTGGCTTCGTTGCCTGCGAACGGTGAGGCTATTACCAAGCCGACCATCACCACTCATATTAGTCCAGCCATTGCCGGACAGTGGGAAATAGACTTGGACAGCAGCGCTCATTCTACTCACGCCACAATGACCAAGGAAGCGGAAGCTAACCAGTCGGCATCAAATAGTGCGCAACAAGCAAGCAGTATAGAGCCCAAGGTGATAACAGGCATGGACGGCCAAAGTGAAGAGCGGGTTCTAAACATTCAACCAGTTACTAGTAAGAACTTACTTGCGTCAGTTGGTAAGTCTAACCAGTGCCGCGAGCTATATAACTTTAGTGCGGATAATGAGATGTGGTCTGTCAGTGGTAAAGAGTGGACATACGGGCGCTATCTAGTCACCCACCGCGAAGAAGGGCTGCCAGTTATTGCGATCAAGACCGTTTATGATAATAATGAAGTAGACTGCTCAGGCAATCAGATCGACCAGACTGATGAAGCGTTGATTGCATTTATCAATCATGATGGCAATCAGATGCAATGGTGCGCTGACCCTGATGGTAACGAATGCTTTATGAACTTCAATAGAGTGTTGCCATAATCAGAGATGCTCGTTGTACTTTACTTATGATTGACAGATTATTAATGACATAAAAAAACCGCTATATTAATAGCGGCTTTTTTATATGTTTTTTTAAATGATAATTGCAGAGAGCTTATTAAGCTTAGTAGACTCTACAAGTATTTCAGCCTACGAGTCTTTTTTGGCTTTATTCGCAGTCAGCAGTTCTCTTTCGAGATAGTGAATGTTTTGCGCTTCACGAGTAAAGTTATCATCCGCCAAAATTACATCACGATGCAAAGGTATATTGGTTTTGATACCTTCGATAATCAGCTCATCAAGGGCATGTACTGTCTTAGCAATGGCTTGCTGACGAGTTTGACCGTGACAAATAAGCTTACCAATTAATGAATCGTAATAGGTCGGTATTTCATAACCAGGGTATAGATGCGAGTCAAAGCGAATACCAGAACCACTTGGCGTGAACAGTTGGCTAATAGTGCCCGGGCAGGGTACAAACGTCGCTGCATCTTCAGCATTGATACGACATTCGATCGCATGACCTTGGATCTCAATCTCACTTTGACGATAAGACAGGCCGTAACCGGCAGCAATTTTGAGCTGTTCGACCACGACATCGATACCAGTAATCATCTCAGTCACTGGATGCTCAACCTGCACACGAGTGTTCATTTCAATAAAGAAAAACTCGTTATTTTCAAACAAGAATTCAAATGTGCCGGCACCGCGATACTTAACAAGCTCACACGCTTTTACACACGCTTTTAAGATTGGCTCACGTACATCATCTGGGATGTCTGGAGCAGGTGCTTCTTCTAGGACTTTTTGATGGCGACGCTGTAATGAGCAATCACGGTCGTATAGATGGATAGCATTACCATTACCATCACCCAACACCTGCACTTCTACGTGGCGCGGGTTTTGTAGATAGCGCTCCATATAGACAGTGTCATCACCGAACCAGAGCTCAGCTTCTTGTTTAGCAGCTTGTACTTGACCAATCAATTCGTCAAAGTGTTCAACCACACGCATACCGCGTCCACCGCCGCCAGAAGCCGCTTTAATCAATAGTGGGAAGCCGATATTGCGGGCTTGCTCTTCAGCATTATGTAGGGTCACAGCGCCAACTGAACCAGGTACAGTTGGTACGCCAGCTTTTTTCATAGCGTTGATGGCAGAAACTTTGTTGCCCATAAGGCGAATATGATCAGCATTAGGACCAACGAAAGTCAATCCTGCTTCTTCTACTTGTTCAGCAAATTCAGCATTCTCAGACAAAAAGCCATAACCTGGATGGATAGCATCTGCACCAGTGATTTCAGCGGCGGTTAAGATGGTATTGATATCAAGGTAGCTTTGGTTAGCATTAGGCTTGCCAATACAAATTGCCTCATCAACAAAGCGCAAGTGCATCAAGTTGGCATCCGCAGTAGAGTAGACACCTACTGTTTCGATACCTAGCGCTTTACAGGCGCGGACGATGCGCAGGGCAATTTCACCTCTGTTGGCAATGAGCAATTTTTTTATCATGGGTTCATCCTTGTCGAAGCGTCAGTCATTGACTGAGTTTCGATACATAGCATCATGTTATTTAGCAGTGACGCGGTATATATACCAAAAGCCAGCCATAATGAAATAAAGTATGGCAAATATCGTTACGCTTTATAGCGTATGACAGGTTGACCGAACTGTACGACTTCAGAGTTATCTACCAAGATTTCGTCAACAATACCACTTTGAGTCGCTTCAAGCGGGTTCATGATTTTCATCGCTTCGATGATACCTAAAGTATCACCTGCCTGAACCTTTTGACCGACTTTCACAAATGGTGGGTCATTAGGGCTTGGTGCTGAATAAAAAACACCAACCATTGGTGAAGACTCAACGCTACCCGCTTTTTCTGCAGGTTTGCCTTCAACAGCGGCAGCAGAAGCAGCGCTCGCAGCTGGGGCGGCCATCATAGTTGGCGCAGGCGCGTCATAGTGACGAGTTAAGCTAATATGCTCGTCGTCAGAACTGATTTCTAAATTAACCAGTTCACTTTCTTCCATAAGGGCGATGAGGGTGCGTATTTTTTCAATATCCATAGTTTTTATCTGGCCTTGTACTAAATTCGAGAAATAGTGTAACTAAATATTGTCTAATTAATTGCTAATGATACCTAGATTCAGGGCAATGAGCAATCAATGTACAGTTGTTAACTGAGAATTTTTACATATTTTGACGTAAGCCATCTTTTTAGTAAGAAAATCTCCACGATTTTTCATAGTCTGTATGATCAAATCACGCTAACAATGATTATAAAACACAATCCATAAGCAATTGGCTTAACCCCATAACACAGTTAAGCGTTTTTGCTGATAGCGTAGACGCAAAGTAAGTAAAATAGATGATAAGAACAAACCTGTAATCAACGCCATCCAAAACCCTTGTGCACCAACGTCAGTAAAACGCACTAGATAGACGCCAAGTGGTAGGGCAACTAACCAATAGCAGAAGAGCGTTACCCACATCGGTATGGTGGTATCTTGCATACCGCGCAATATACCAGCGACGTTAACCTGCCAGCCATCAAATAACTGATAGGCGAGTGCAAAGATAAGCAAATGCATAGACTGGGCTCTGACCTCTGGGTTATCCGTGAATGCTGCTGCCAGTTCTGGTCTGAATAGCCATATCCCAACCATACAGGTCAAAGCGATCAATACCGTCCATACCAGTCCAGTAGCTTGCACTTGGCGCAGTGCTAATAGGTTTTTTTGACCAAATCGATTGGAGACCATGATAGTGAGCGCCATGGCGACCGATATTGGTATCATAAATAGCTGTGAGGTAACTGACAGCGCCACTTGATGCGAGGCTGTTGCCAGCTCACCCAATGGACTGATAACGAGTGCGCCTAAGCTAAATAAACTGGCTTCAAAGAAGATAGAGATGCCAATAGGGATACCAAGTTTCAACAGCTTTTTAATCTGTATTCGATTGGGACTAGAGAAGCCATAAAAAAATCGCGTGCTCACAAATTCGCGGCGTTTTGTGAAGCTAGTATAGGCCGCCAATAATAGGACATTTATCCATAACACCAATGCTGTCGCCACCCCGCAGCCTGCACCGCCCATTTCTGGCATCCCAAATAACCCATGAATAAAAATATAGTTCAAAGGAATATCTGCAAGCAGGCCAATGATGCTAATGACAGTCACAGGCTCAGGACGACCCAATGCCTCACAATAACTGCGTAGAACAGCATATACAGCGAGCGCTGGGAAACCAAATGAGACACCATGTAAATATTGCGTCGCTATCGGCTGAATGTTTTCTGGGACACCCATAATGCCAAGGACATTGGGAGCCAAATTGACAATGATAAAACCGATAATGCCAATGACCCCTGCGGTCCATAGAGACTGCTGCGTGATATGCGGCACTTGGCCATGCTGGTCTTGACCAATCGCTTCACCAATTAGAGGCGTGGTTGCAATAAGCACACCTGTGGCCAATAGAAATAGTGGTAGCCAAATACCAGAGCCAACGGCTACCGCAGCCAAATCAAGCGCCGAAACTTGACCTGCCATGATGGCATCTACCACGCCAAGTGCGGCTTGGCAAAACTGAGTAATCAAAATAGGGAGGGCAAGTATGCCCAAACGTAAGCTGTAGCTTTTAAAATCTTTGAAAGACAATGGAAAAACCATGGTAAGCAACTTTTTATTCTTTGCGGTAATTGTTATTAAGGTAGTTCTTATTAATAAACAAACACTGCTATCAATCGACTAAGATTGACGCAGCAAGGAGAGAGTAGAGCCGACGATAATACTCCGATAAATAATATGAGCAAGCTTATAATGTTGCATAAGTAGATAGGCAGAGTATGAAAATAAAAGTAAAGACACTAAAATAAAAATAACCCGTCGATCCAAGTAGTGGATTGACAGGTCATATACATAGTAAGATGGTAAAGAAGCCACACTATGATGTCAACGCTTTAGCACCGCTATGCAGGCATTAATCTTAGGTTTTTTGTACTCTATTTCATAGCCAATAGCCAATAGCCAATAGTTAATTCAATAAGTTTACTCTGGCAACAACTCAAGTGTCTCCGCCATATCCATAATCGCTTGCCAATGTTTGGGCTCTAATGGAATCACCGTTAATTGCTGACAGCCTTTCCTCAATAATAACGAGTCTTCCAAAGCTGGCAAAAACTTTAGCTCTGATAGTGGTAACACCTCTGTAAAAGCTTGCTCAAAAGTAAGATCGACCATATACCAACGAGGTTCCTCTTCAGTCGCAATAGGATCATAATGACGGTGCTCAGGGTGGAACTGAGTAGGATCAGGATACCCTGCTGTAGTGACTGTCATGATACCAGCGACTCCAGACGGCTTGGCGCTAGAATGATAAAAGAATACCTTGTCACCAACTTTCATATCATCACGCATAAAGTTACGTGCGCGGTAGTTGCGAACGCCGTCCCAACCGTCGGTGCCCAAGCGCTGCAAATCTTCGATACCAAAAAATTTAGGGTTGGATTTCATTAACCAATACGCCATATATTTGTCCTTCGATTTTTTATTTATTTTTCAATTTGTTCTTAAAATTATAAGAGTTAGTTTCTATTGATTCACTCTCAAATACGTTTTGAATAGTTTCTGTTTTTAGTAAAGGCTGTTTTTAATAGAGTCTTTATATACTGCCTATAAGTCGCCATGGTGAATAGGGCGTTTATACGTGTTTTTGTTAATAGTTTTATGATAGATAGGCTTTTCTTTATCGCATCTAGTCGCTATCCTAGCCTTACTTTTGATATCGATCATTATTGCTCACTACAAAATAAGTTTATTTATGCCCAAAGTGAATACAGACAGTATGCCAAACGAACTAAATACGTTAAGTCTTACTGAACCAACGACGGATACTATCGCGGTAGACGTGACCGACATTCCATTGTCTCTTTACATTCACATTCCGTGGTGTGTGAAGAAATGTCCTTATTGCGATTTTAATTCGCATGAGCTACCGATAGACAGTGAGCTATCCATGTATGAGGAATACGTCGATGCATTACTGTTAGACGCCGCGATGCAGCAACCTTTAACTCAGAACCGAAAAATTGGTTCGATATTTATCGGTGGTGGTACGCCGTCTTTGCTACCCATTTCTCAGTATCAGCGATTGTTCTCTGGGTTACGTACGTGTTTTGAATTTGCAGAAGACATCGAAGTCACGATGGAGGCCAATCCTGGCACGCTTGAGCATGCACCATTTGCCCAGTATCTAAAGGTTGGTATCAATCGTCTGTCTATCGGTGTACAGAGTTTCGCTGCTGATAAGCTTAAAGTGCTTGGACGTATCCATGATCCTGTGCAAGCATTATCAGCAATTCGAGCTGCCAAAGCAGCTGGATTTGCACGGGTCAACGTCGACTTGATGCATGGTCTACCGCAGCAAACCATGAATGAAGCGCTAGAAGATATCCAAATGGCGCATGATGCTGGCGCAACGCATATCTCTTGGTATCAACTGACTATTGAACCAAATACCGTGTTTTACCGTAGCCAGCCTATTTTACCCGATGAAGACAATTTGGCAGATATAGAACAAGCAGGTCAGTCGTTATTGCAGCAATTAGGCTATAACAACTATGAGGTATCTGCGTGGGCAGGTGAGTCAGACAAACCATGTCGTCATAATATCAACTATTGGCAGTTTGGCGACTATTTAGCAATCGGCGCAGGAGCACATGGTAAAGTGACGATCAGTCGTAATGACAGTATCGATAATGGCTCTTTAGAACTAAGAAATAAAATGGAAGATGACTTGTTAGTAACGCCAGGCATCTATCGTTTTAGCAAATCACGTTTGCCAAAAGATTATGTATTGGTGAGTTCAGATGCCACAAAGGAATCTGACATAAACCAAATAACACCAAAAATGGTTGGCTGGCAAGCGATTGATCAAGAAGAGTTGGTGAGCGAGTTTATGTTAAATGCGCTGCGCCTACACGGCGGCGTTGCTTGGTCGATGTTTGAAAAGAGAACTGGATTAACCATTGATAGTATTGCTGAACAAGTAAACAGTCTAGTTGCACAAGGGTTATTGGTAGATAGTGATACGCAGTTGCAACCGACTGTATTAGGTCAGCGTTATCTCAATCAAATATTACGCGCTTTTTTATAAAACGGCACTTAGATGATTGTTTAATAGCAGCGAGGTACTAACATAAAAAAGGCTTATCAAATAAATGATAAGCCCTTTATAAAATCTAAAAAAATCAAACCTTAGATTTTATCTTGTACGTCTTGTGCGCCGCCAGTTACAGCATTTCCAGCGCTTGATACGTCTTGGCCAAGGCCTTTAAACGTGTTGCAACCAGTTAAAACGAACATAGCAGTTAAAGATGCGATGATTACTTTTTTCATAATAGTATCCTCAAAGATAAATGAATGGTTATAAGTAACAACAGTGATGCTAAGCATCGTGCTCAAGATTCACTGAAGAGGTATTGGATGAGACAGTCATACATAAATGCTATCGCGTTATCCATTACAGACATCATAATGAAAGTTAAAAACGCTGCACAGTATCAAAATGTAATTATTGGCAGTAAACTGTAACTTTCAATTACCTACCGTCCATAAACTTAAATAATAGAGTGCTGAATATTTTTGGAGTAAGAATGACCATCCATATTGTGCTAGTAGCACCAAAAATGCCGAGTAACACTGGCAATATTATTCGACTGTGTGCCAATAGCGGGGCACAGCTACATTTAGTTAGACCATTAGGGTTTGAGCTTGATGATAAAAAGCTACGCCGTGCAGGTCTTGATTATCATGAATATGCTCATTTGCAAGTGCATGATAATTGGACGGCTGCGAGACAAGCGCTAAAAACTGCTGATTGCAATGTCGTTACCGCATTGACAACTAAGTTGAGCAAACCGTTCTACGATTATGACTTTGGTAAACACTCGGACTCTGACGCATCTGATAGTTCTGCTATGCCTAATATTGCGCTGGTTTTCGGTTCTGAGACAGCAGGTCTGGCAGACGATATACGTGAAGATATCGGTGCTAATAATTGGCTAAGACTGCCCATGCTAGCTGACTCGCGTAGTTTGAACTTATCAAATAGCGTAGCCATTTGTTTGTACGAGATATGGCGACAGCAAGGGTTTACAGGCGATGAAGGTCGTAGCGTTGGTTATGAGACATTGACAGTCTATGACCCAAAATAGCTATGTGTTTAAACAATAGCTATAGACTTAGAAATATTTGCGTACTCAATGAGCAGTGAAGTATTAGATACTGCTCATGCACATATGATAATTTTCTAGTGCGCCATCGATTGTATCTTATCGCTTGTAAAGCACTTATAAACAATTTGGTGGTTTGGGTAATCCTGCCAAGCGATTGACATGACGCGCAACCAAACCTGTATTAAACAATTGCTGTAGCTTTTGATTGCTAATATCAAGTTCTGGCAAAGTCTTTTGTAGCCATTTAATTAATGGACGGGTTGCTGGCGCGTGATTAAATTTGTCAAAAAACGCGCGCACTTGTTGCAAAACTTCTAAATGCTCATCGCTCAGATTGACCTCTAGTGTGTCTGCCAATTGCTGCGCGATAGCAGGCGTCCAAATCGTATGGTCACATAGATGGCCGTCTTGATCTAATTCGATATCAGCCGCTGATAATGCAGCGTTGTGAGTGGTCATGTCATTATTCATAAGGCAATCGTCACCACTTTGTCAAACTGACTGCTCTGAGTCAGATTCACCCATTCTGCGTCGGTTAAAATAGCAGTCAACTTAGTTTCTAAATTAAGTTTGCCAGTTGTATTTGTTGTGAGCTGGGCGATGTCATCTGCTAATGCGTAAATACCAGCAATATCCTCGATATCGCTATCATTTAAATAAGCATTGAGCCAGTCGATAAAAGCAGGAGTGCTGCCGAGTAACATAATACTATCGCCCGTGCGCCAAGTGCGAGACATCTCTTCAGTACTGCGTCTAAGGGTATCCATCGTACTATGCAATTGATATAAAGTTGCCATAAAAGTGTCCGATTACGTGCTTTATTATTTTATAAATATAAGTAATATAGTGATTTAAAAGGTAAGTATCTGCTCAAAGTCTTGCGAGTTAATGACCTCTGGCACGAGTGTGAGCTGTGATACCAGATCTATCGGCAACATACCAGTGACCCAGCCACTAAAGACATCATCAGGTAGCCAAGCTGCGGGCATATCGTAAAGCTCAAGTGACTGAATCATGCCATGTAGCCGCGAGTCAGATTGCATCAATAAGCCAAAGACAGGTGCATCTAAAAACAATTGCACCTCATGACCAAATGTCGCTAAAGTTAGCGCAAGTGCACAACCTTCGTAGCTTGCTGCTTCAGTAGGCGTGTGCAGCTGAATTAATAATCTCATAATCTATTCCTAAAAATATTTACCGCTACCAGTGATGTTAATAGACAAACCATCAAACGACACGCTATCAAAACTGTATCAAACGATTGTCATCTTGCATCATCATCGCAAGCTCACTGAGTCCCACTAAGGTAAACCCTGTCGCAAGATTGGCACCGTCAAGCTGATGGCGTGAGCTGTTGTCTACATCACTCACACCGCGGCTAAGTGCTGTACTGACACAGACAGGCAGGGGTAATTGATGCTGCTCAGCCAAAGACTGCCATTCTTTGGTCAAGTCTAGTTGATCGGCTGACTGCCAACGCAATCGATTGGCTATATGAGCCGAGTCGCCATAAAAGAAGACATTGAGCAGGGGTTGTTCAGAAGTAGCATTATCGCTGCTGCCTGTGCTATTAGTGTCATTGTTATCAATATCATCACTATTCGCTGCGCCCTTCAGGTAAGCGCGTGCATAGCGTAACGCCAAGTGTGCCAATGGGTGACTAGGGTCAGCAGTAATCAGTAGTAACGGGGTAGTGGTCGTCATAAGGCGCGGTATCACATATTATAAATAAGAGTTTAAAAATTATGGCCGAGTTGCTATAAATGCTTTGTATAAAGTCATTTGGTCGTTATTATTATAGTGCTTGTGTCCAAATTTGCGTGACAGAAAACAGAATTTATACTGATAATGCGACATACAGCGGATCATACTGTCACATCAAATAGCGTTATGTCATAAAAGAGAGGTGCGTCGTCTCTATCAAAGATGTTTATGCTAACATAAAGCGCCGCAAACCAAATAGAGTCACTGTTATTTAACGTGGTTTTATCTCAAGTGTAGGCACACTGAGTATTATTATTTGATGCTGTGACTGCCTCGTAAGAAAAAACAATAAACTTATGAGCTAGGTTCACGTAGTCTTACCATTCTATGTAAGGAGTTTTTGTCACTATGTTACCTGCTATGCCCTCACGTGTGAACAATGGTACAGATTATCAACCTACCGTAGAACAACTGCAAGTCCTGCAGACAGCGAGCGAATTTGCTTATCAGATTTGGGAAAGTCGGACCGTTTCGTGTCAGACGTTTTTGCGTAGCTATCCATTGAATAGTACGCTGACCCGCCAGCAAATCGATGATCTGATACAAGATTATACGTTAGATGAGAACTATCAACTCGCTGATGAAGTCAAGGTCATGAGTGGTCTGCGTCACTTGCGCACGCTACTGATGATGCGTTGGATTTGGCAAGATGCCTTGCAGACGATCAGTCTGGAGCAGCTGACCGATGAGTTGTCTGAGTTTGCAGATGGCTGTATCTCTTTTGCTAAAGATTATACCTATCAGCACTTGGTTGCTAAATATGGTGAGCCGACCTTTATCAATGAACAAGGCAATGTACAGATTGATGATATGGCGATTATGGCCATGGGTAAGCTTGGTGCGCAAGAGCTGAACTTATCAAGTGATATTGACCTAATCTTTGTGCATCAAGCGCGCGGTGAGACCAATGGCAATAAGGCAAAAGGCACACGTAGCATAGACAACAAACGCTTTATGACCAGATTGGGTCAAGGCATCATTAAACTGCTCGATAACAAGACCGCCGACGGTTTTGTCTTTCGAGTAGATATGCGCTTACGTCCATGGGGTGATGGAAGTGACTTGGCTATTCATCTGTCCGCATTACAAAAATACTTTACGATGCATGGGCGTGCATGGGAGCGTTTTGCTTGGTTAAAAGCACGCGTGGTCGGACAAATAGACCAGCCATTTTATGAAGAGATACAAGCGCTGATTAAGCCATTTGTGTTTCGTTATTATGTGGACTACAGTGCGTTTTCGGCATTGAGAGAAATGAAATCTCTTATTCAAAACCAAGTTGCACAGCGTGAAGACTTGGACAATATCAAGCTTGGTGCTGGCGGCATCAGAGATATTGAGTTTATCGTACAGGCATTCCAGCTTATCTATGGCGGCCGGCATCCACAGCTGCAAATCAAACCGTGCTTGCAAGCGATGCAAGTATTATGTGAGCTTGGCTATCTGGAGCATTCAACTTATGAGCAGCTACAGGCCGCGTATCGGTTCTTACGCCGGCTTGAGCATGCTATTCAAGCGGTTAATGATCAGCAGACCCAGCGCTTACCACACGATGAGCAGTGGCAGCATAATCTAGCCGTGACACTGAATTTTGAAAACTGGAATGCCTTATTAGATCAGCTTAATCGTCATCGCGAGAGTGTCAATGTGCCGTTTGAGCGTATGGTAACTGAGCGCCAAGTACCTGATAACGAAGATACTGATCTAGAACCAGAGCACTTAGATGAGCAAATTGCCCGTTTAAAAGAAGTGCTGACAGAAGAAAATCGCGAGTTATTACAGAATTTTTGGCAATCAAAAATGGTGGCTAACTTAAGTGATGAGGCCAGAGAGCGTTTAGACGATGCGTATCCTGTCATTGTCCATGCGTTGTTAGCCCATCAAGAGCAGCAGCAACTTGCCAATACTGCTTTACCAAGATTAATCTCACTGCTTGAAGCAATTTGCCGTCGTTCTATCTATTTGGTCATGATTGCTGAAAATCCCAATGCAACGATTGAGCTGATTCCAATGTTATCTGCCAGTCCGTGGATCGCAAAAGAGTTGGCCCAGTATCCTGTATTATTAGACACATTTTTGCAGCAGCGTTATCGCCATCTGCCAGATAAGCGTGAGCTGCGTGATATCTTGCGTCAACAGTTGCTACGCGTCGAGCCAAACGATGAAGAAGAGCTGTTGAGCGTCCTGCGACTGTTCAAAAAGAATCAAGTGTTGGCGGTTGCTGCTAGCGATGTATTGGCTGAACGCCCGATTATGAAAGTGTCGGATTCATTGACTTACATCGCTGAGGTCGTACTAGAAGCAGCATTGGAGCGCGCTTTTGCGGAGATTGTTAACCGTTATGGGTATCCTATTGGCCAAGATGGAGACCCAGTCACTGAAGCGGACTGCGGCTTTGCAATTATCGGTTATGGAAAGCTTGGTGGCTTAGAGTTGTCGTATTCTTCAGATTTGGACTTGGTATTCTTACACAAGATAAAAGAGCAAGGCATGACCACTGGTGAAAAATCAGTCAGTGGTATGAAGTTTGCCGCGCGTCTGGTACAAAAACTGATGAATTATCTCAATACTCAAACCCGTGATGGCCGTGCCTATGAGATTGATATGCGTCTCCGACCCTCAGGAAATGCTGGCATGATGGTAGTGTCTTGTCATGCGTTTGAAACCTATCAAATGGATAAAGCATGGTCATGGGAGCATCAAGCGCTGGTACGTGCTCGTGCGATTTGCGGAGACAGACGAGTCACTGCACGCTTCTGTGATATTCGCCGCGACGTATTGTCGTTGCCACGGACACTGGATCAAGTACGTAGTGAAGTCACCAGCATGCGTATCAAAATGCAAAAGCATCTAGGCACGAGCCAATGGCAGCAGGAGGCGGGCAAGTTTCATCTTAAGCAAGATGCAGGCGGGATTGTAGACATTGAGTTCTTAGCACAGTTTGCCGTATTGGCTTACTCGCATGAATATCCGAGTTTGACCAAATGGAGCGATAATGTGCGAATTTTCACAGAAGTTGCTTTGCTTGGTATTTGGGATGACCAAGTCTGTCAGGATTTGACCGATGCCTATCTAAGGATACGTGCTGCCACGCATCAGTTAGCACTATCAGAGCAGTCTTTGCTCGTTGATGAGTCATTGTGGCAGGAGACGCGAGCGTTAGTACAGTCACAGTGGCAGCATCTCATGGGCGTGGAGACAGACGACGAGTAATATCGAAACTTGTATAATTAAGGCCTTGCCGATAGTTCAAGAGACGCTTAAACTGTAATGCGTTTCTGTGAATAAAAACTATAAACGAAAACTATGAATAAAAGCTATAAACGAAAACTATGGATAGAATCGGTAGCTAGGAACGATATAATTAAAAACCATATAGTGCCAAACCAAAAGATTTCATTTGCCAAGACGGCCAGTGATATAATCGGTCACACATCATCATAACACTGTCAATCGTTTGTCATAATGAAACTGTTGTTTAGGCAATAAAAATTGACGCTGCGATGTTGATCAATACTGTTAAATAAAACCTACCTAAAAAAAGTTAGACGTCAGTGCTAGCATAAGGACAATAAAATGAATATGGCAACACAAGATGGTAAGCTTTGGATGAATGGCACAATGATCGAACAGCCAGATGCTAAAGTTCATGTGCTTACACATAGCTTGCATTACGGTATGGCTGTGTTTGAAGGCGTGCGAGCTTACCAAACAGCGGATAATCGTACCGCTATTTTCCGCTTAAAAGAACATACCGAGCGTCTACTTGGCTCAGCCAAAATCTTCCAAATGGAAGTACCTTTTGATGCTGCCACTTTAGAGCAAGCACACAAGGATGTGGTCAAGCAAAACAACTTAGCAGAAGCTTATATTCGTCCGCTCATCTGGGTAGGTGCAGAAAAACTTGGCTTGTCTTCACGTGACAACAGCATCAATGCAATGGTGGCTGCTTGGCATTGGGGTGCTTATCTTGGTGAAGAAGGCATCAAAAACGGTATCCGTGTAAAAACGTCATCTTATACGCATCATATGCCAAACGTGACTATGTGTAAGGCTAAGGCCTCTAGTAACTATCCTGTATCTATCATGGCCAACCAAGAAGTAACGCGTAATGGTTACGACGAAGCTATCTTGATGGATCCACAAGGATTTGTATGTCAGGGCGCAGGCGAGAACTTATTCTTGGTAAAAAATGGTGAGCTACATACGCCAGACCTATCAGGTGGTGCATTAGACGGTATTACTCGTCGTACTATCTTACAGTTCGCGGCTGACCTAGGTATCAATGTCATCGAACGCCGTATCACTCGTGATGAGTTTTACTTGGCTGACGAGATATTTATGACAGGTACTGCTGCTGAAGTGACGCCTATTCGTGAATATGACGATCGTATCATCGGTAATGGTGGTCGCGGTGAGTTGACTGAAAAACTACAAACCCTATACTTTGATGTAGTCCATGGCCGTAATGAGAAATATATGGACTGGTTAAGCTTTATTGATTAATAATGCCGTTACTTTAAAGACCAAAAAGGCTGAACATAATTGTTCAGTCTTTTTTTTATGCTAATATAGCCATCATATTTATTCATACGATTAAAGTGAGCAGTCAATGCCAATAGATTCTAGTACAGCCGATAATAAAAATATCAAACAAATTATTTGTATTAAGTGGGGTACAAAGTACGGTGCTGATTACGCCAATAAACTATATGGTATGGTATCTCGTAATATTACACCACCGTTTCGCTTTGTCTGTTTTACGGATGATACGACTGACGTACGTCCAGAAATCGAATGTCAAGAACTACCACCATTAGATGTCACTATGCCGACGAATACGTTAGGAAAGTGGCCGAAATCCCGCTTGTGGGGTGAAAAGCTAGGTGATTTAACAGGGACAGTATTGTTTGTAGATTTGGATGTGATCATCGTCGATAGCCTCGATCCTTTCTTTGAATATGGCGAGCCAGATGATGTTATCTTGTCTTACAATCCAAGCAATCCATTAGAGCGCTTAGGGCAGACCTCTTGCTTTAGATTTCAGATAGGGTCACTTGTTTCACTTCAGGAGAAGTTCAAAGCTGATCCACAAGGTATCGCCGATGAATATCGTTTTGAGCAACGCTTTGTCACCCGCAATGCACCAGGTGGTGTAAAACTATTTCCAAAGGCTTGGGTCGCACACTTTAGACGTAAATGTCGCCAACCATTCCCGCTTAACTACATCAAAGAACCAAAGATTCCTAAAGGCGCTCGTATTGTTATTTTCCCAGGTGATTTGTATCCTACGCACGCTATTGAAGGTAGATACAATAAAAACGCCGCCAATAATGCTAAAGACCATTTAAAAAGACTTACTGAGCCTAAAAACTTGAAACGCCCATTGCGCCATTTGCGTCATTTTATCTTGCCGGTAGAATGGGTTGAGAAATATTGGAGAGAATAAGTTTTAACCTTAAAGTTTTACTCTAAAACCATAATAATATCTAATATAGTAGTAGGTCATATATCATGAGACAGAGCACTGATAAAATAGCAGTACTTATTATTAGCGCTATAAAAGGAGGTGGGGCTGAGCGCTCTGTACTAACTTTAGGGCAAGGTTTTCATGAGTTAGGTTATAAAGTGCATATTTTAAGGTTCAAGTCTCTTACAGAGTATGACTTAAATCCCAACCTTGCTTATCATCTGCTTAAATTTAAACCCTATAAATTAATTCCTAATGAGCGCTTTCGCCATAAGTTATTTGCGCGTGCTATTGACAACTTTATTGAGAAAAAAATCGGAAAGCCGGACATTATATTATCTAATTTAGAACCATCAGATAGAGTTATGGTTCATAGCAAATTACCCAATATTATGTACATTATTCGAAATAATATTTCTAATAAGTTCAGACTAACTGATAATAATAAATTAGAAAGTAAAATTAGCAAGCTACAGAATATTTATAGGAAGCATCCTTGCGTATGTGTTTCAAAGGGTGTAGAAAATGACTTACAGGCAAGGCTAGGACCGCATATCACTAGTACGACGATTTACAACCCTTTTGATAAGCAGCTGATTAAACAAATGAGCAATGAGTTGTACAGTACGCCTCATAGTGTACTCAAGCCAAATCAATATATAGTTCATGTGGGTAGCTTTACATATCAAAAAGCTCATGATGTTTTGTTAAAAGCCTACGCTCAATCCTCTAAGGCCTATCCTTTGGTATTGTTAGGGAAAGGTAAAATGTTTGATGAAACTAAAGCATTGGCTAAAAGTTTAGGAATAGACGATAAAGTGATCTTTCTAGGATTTAATAAAAATCCTTATCCATATATGAAACATTCAAGAGGGCTTGTGCTGTCTTCACGTTTTGAAGGCTTTGTGAGAGTCATACCAGAAGCATTAACTTTAGATACGCCAGTAATAAGTACTGATTGTCCATCAGGGCCAAGTGAGATGCTACCTGCAAGTAGTCTTGTGCCTGTAGACGATATCGATGCTTTAGCAATCAAAATGACAGCATTAATGGCTGAGCCACAATCTTTCAGAGTGAGTTTAGATGAAAGTTTTCTGCCTAAGAATATTGCTCAACAGTATATTGACTATTTAACGTCTTAGTAGATAGCGTTCATATTTTGATAAACAAACGAATATAAATATAATCGAAAGAAAGATATAAATATATTTAGCTTCAAGAGTTATTCGGAAAGAATAGTGCTTGTTTTCATTGGTGTTATGAGAAAATATTAAATAGTTATTTAAAAACCTATAACTGTAGTGAAATAACCTGTTTTTAATCCTATGTTTTTTGAAAACCCAAATAATAAGAAAGTAAAAGTGAGAGGTTATACTAATAAGATGAACATAGATTTTGTCGAAAAACAAAAAAGTAAAATATTATTGGTTATTAATTCTTTGAAAGGCGGTGGTGCTGAACGTGTAGTATTGACTTTAGGGCAAGGGTTTCATGATTTAGGCTATGAAGTTCACGTTTTAACATTTAAACCTCAAATAGAGTTCAGCCTTAATCCAAATTTAAACTATCATCTACTCAAGTTTAAGAATTTCAAACTTATACCGAAATTAGACCGTCGTGATAGAGTATTTGCATATGTAGTCGATCGGTATATATCGAAGAAAATTGGAACACCAGAAATTATCATATCCAACCTTGATCGTGCTGACAGTATTCTAAGTTATAGTCGCTTGCCGAACATTACCTATGTTATCCACAATACTTTGTCATTATTATATGGCTTTAGTACAAAAGCTAATCATGAGAAAAAAATAAAGTTTACTAAAATTTATTCAAAACATCCTTGTATATGTGTTAGCCAAGGCGCTGAGAAGGACTTCATAAAGAGCTTCGGTCAAATTACGCTAACCACTGCAATCCATAATCCAATTGATAAAGAGAGTATTCAAGAACAAGCGGATGCTTTCGTTCCTGAGTATCAAAACTATATTATTCACGTAGGTAGTTTTAAAGATGCAAAACGTCATGACATCTTGATAAGAGCTTACGCACAAACTGATCAATCTATGCTTTTATTACTTTTAGGCCAAGGGAAATACAAAAACGACATAGAACAACTAGTTGTAGATTTAGGATTAGAGGACAAGGTGGTTTTTCTAGGTTTTCAAGAAAATCCTTTTCCATATATTAAACATGCACAATTTAAAGTACTAACCTCTGACTGGGAAGGGTGCCCCTTAGTAATACCTGAAGCATTAGCTATAGGCACACCTGTTATAAGTACCAATTGTCCATCAGGTCCAAGTGAGTTATTACCTCAGAAAAATCTGATGCCAATGGGTGATATTGATGCTATTGCTGACAAACTGAGTCAAGCTATGGAGAATCCAAAACAATTCCAAGCGCCTTTTGATGAGGCGCTTTTACCTGCTAAAATCGCTGAGAAATATCTTCATTTTGTACAAAGTATCAAATAAAAATAATAGAGTCCTATGAGCAAGGATTTATACTATATCGAGCCTAAATAATAGGCTTTGTACCATTCGACAAATTTTGTGATTCCATCTTCGATACTGGTATCAGGTTTGAAATCAATATCATCTACTAGCTCGTCTATATCTGCATAAGTAATAGGCACATCACCTGCTTGCATCGGTAATAAATTCTCTTGCGCTTTTTTGCCACAAGCGCTTTCGATAGCAGTGATAAAACGGCGTAAAGTTACTGGTTGATTATTGCCAATGTTATATATTTTATAAGGGGCAGTCGCTGTAGTGATAGTAGAGTATTGAGGAGAGGGAGCTTTATCCATTATCCGAATAATACCTTTTACAATATCATCAATGTAGGTAAAGTCACGCTGCATATCACCATTATTGAAGACATTGATTGGCTCACCAGCTAGAATTTTTTTGGTGAAAGAAAAATATGCCATATCAGGTCGGCCATAAGGACCGTAAACGGTAAAAAACCTTAATCCTGTCGTAGGGATATTATATAAATGGCTGTAACTATGTGCCATGAGCTCGTTAGATTTTTTGGTAGCCGCATATAAGCTGATAGGAAAATCAACACAATCAGCGGTGGTAAATGGCTGTTTTATATTCATACCGTAGACCGAGCTGGAGCTTGCATAGATTAAATGCTTGATATCATGATGGCGGCAGCCCTCAAGTATATTAACAAAGCCAACCACATTTGAATCAATATAAGCATTTGGGTTTTCGATAGAGTAGCGGACACCTGCTTGTGCGCCTAAATTAATGACAATATCGAATTGATAGGTAGAAAAAAGATCAGACATGGCTTCGCGATCAGCAAGGTCTAGCTTAATGAAAGTAAAGTATTCTGGTTCTGATATTTCGTTTAGTAGTGTTAAGCGATCTTTTTTTAAGCTCACGTCATAATAGTCGTTGATGTTATCAATACCAACGATGCAGTTATTGCTATCAGGAAGCTCTATTTCTAATAGGGCCTTGATGAGATGAAAACCAATAAAACCTGCCGCACCAGTAATTAAAATATTCATTAATCGCTCCCAAATAAATCACGCGTAAAGACCTTATGAGATACATCTTGTATCTCTGCAGACAAGCGATTGGCAACGATGATGTCACTTATCGCCTTAAATTCTGCTAAGTCCGTGATTACTCGTGAATTAAAAAACTCTTCTTCTTCTAATACTGGTTCGTAAACAACGACTTCAATACCTTTTGCCTTAATACGTTTCATGATGCCTTGTATCGCAGAAGCTCTAAAGTTGTCTGACCCACTTTTCATAACCAATCGGTGTATACCTACAATTTTTGGTTTTCGTTCAATAATTTTATCAGCGATAAAATCTTTACGAGTTCTGTTGGAGTCGACAATGGCTTTTATTAGGTTACTTGGCACCTCTTCATAATTTGCCAATAGCTGTTTGGTATCTTTAGGTAAGCAGTAGCCACCATAGCCAAATGATGGGTTGTTATAATGATCACCAATACGCGGGTCTAAACCAATACCTTCTATGATTTGTTTGGTTTCAAGTCCAAAGGTTTGAGCGTAAGTATCAAGCTCATTAAAATAGGCCACGCGCATTGCTAAATAAGTATTAGAAAACAGCTTGATTGCCTCAGCTTCAGTGGGCTTTACAAATAGTAGCGGTACGTCCTTTTTGATCGCGCCTTCAAGGAGTAAGTTAGCGAATAATTGAGCTCGTTCTGACTGTTCACCTACAATGATTCGAGAAGGATAAAGGTTGTCATGCAGCGCTTTACCTTCTCGCAAAAATTCGGGTGAAAAGATAATACGGTCAGTTGCATAACGCTCTCTAATACTCGCCGTATATCCTACTGGTACGGTAGACTTTATAATAATGGTTGCTTGCTGATTGACCAGAAGTACTTGCTCAATCACTGCTTCTACCGTTGATGTATTAAAATAATTGGTCTTGGCGTCATAATCAGTTGGTGTCGCCACAATAATAACTGTCTCTTATACACATCTCCGAGCCCACGAGACGGACTCCTAT
>CAJXUF010000022.1 GCA_913061175.1 uncultured Psychrobacter sp. | reverse complement strand
TGGGCGAAGGGGATGAAACCCTAACAGCCACTGCCACGGACGCCGCTGGTAATCTACCAAGCGCCAGCAGCACGGTTGATATTGTCGTAGACACCATTGCACCGACGGCGCCTGTCATCAATGCAGTCACAGGCGATGACATCATCAATGCGATCGAAGCAGGTGCTGGGTTTAATGTGACCGGCACTGGTACCGCAGGTGACATCATCACCTTAACCAATGAAGCAGGTACTCAGATTGGCAATCCTGTGACCGTTGATGGTGATGGCAACTGGAGTGTGGCGGTTGATGCCGATGACGTGGCGGCCATGGGCGAAGGGGATGAAACCCTAACAGCCACTGCCACGGACGCCGCTGGTAATCTCAGCGCCCCTGCGATCAAAGACATCAGTGTGGACACGGATGTACCAACGGCACCAACTGACGCCCCTGTGGTCACTGACAACGTTGCCAATGATGGCAGTGGTAATGAACTTACTCCAGCAGAACCCATCACTAATGGCGGCTTGACTAACGACAGCACCCCAGGCGTTGTTGTACCTCCCGAGCAAGTGGCTAATGGTACCCCGCAACTGGTGGTTGATGGCAGCGTCGTACCTTCAACCTCTGTGACCAATGGTGATGGCAGCATGACTTTAACGCCAACCACGCCATTAACTGATGGTGAGCATGACTTAAGCTACAACCTCATAGATGCTGCAAATAACGAAAGTGATGATGCTCCTGCTGTTAGCGTGACGGTTGATACCACCGTCATCATCGCTCAAGATGACTCCAACGATATCGATTTAGGTAAATTACAAGTAACCACTTATCCTTCAGTAAATAACGATAGCGTCACCGTACTTGGTGTCGCCGAAAGCGATAGCGGTACAGATGGTACGCTTGATTTTACGGTAAGTGAAGGCGCTAATGGTACGGTCAGTATTGAAGTTAGTCAGACAGCGCTAGTCGCAGTAGCGGATGCGGTCAACATCGAAGTCTACAATAGTAATGGCGACCGTGTTTATGTAGGAACTACTGGTGGTGACCCATTGGTGGGTGATGTAATAGGTTTAGAATTATTAGGACTGACGGGCAATGACACGTTAACAGCAGTCGTATCTGGTTTAGAGCCAGGAGATTACACAGTGGTGGTGCGCAAGAGTGAAAGTGCATTAACCACTTTAGTACAAGATGTGGAGTTGGCAGAGTTGGGTGACTCAGGCATTGTTTTAGGTCCAAATAACCAAGAGGCTGTCTTAAATGCAGTGGAAACCTCACTCAACACGGACTATTCTGTCTTACAATTAGGGACTACTGTCAAAGATATTCTGTCAGCTGCATTGCTAGTAACGAATGAGCTGGGTGTCGATGAGTTGGTGACGTTGCTTCAAGACAATACCGTATTGAACACTTTGCTTGGCGGTGTGGTTGACCCGGTGTTGGATGCGGTTGCAGTAGCATTGCTCAGTAATACCTTAACGCTGCTTGAAACCACCGATGTCACCGCCACACTAACGGAATATGATTTTGACTCAAGTACAGCCATAACAGGCAACGTGATTGACCCTGAGGCATCGATAACGAATGAGTCAGGTGAGGATACGGTTACTGTCAACACTAAGCTGACGGACATAAGCAGTGATAATATAGTTTCAGAGCCAACGTCTCAGCTTGTCGACGGTGTCAATGTATTTACCATACAGGGACAATACGGTGTACTAGTGATTGACGAAAATGGTGACTATACTTACACGGCCAATGGTGATTATGCTTCGTCAGGTGAAACAGAGGTGTTTGAGTACACCATCTCTAACGGTGCAGCCGGTAACAGCGATACCGCAAAACTGGTGATCAATATCAGCTCTACGGCCCCTGATGCACCAGTCACAGCGGCAACTATTACAGACAATGTAGCTAATGACGGCAGTGGTGATGTACTAACACCTTCAGAGGTTATTGCAGATGATGGCACCACAAATGACAATACACCAAGCCTTGAGGTTGCTGCTGGTGTACTTAGTGAGGGTGAAACACTGCAATTAGTGGTAAATGGTAACGTAGTTGATGCAGTGATCACTGAAAACGCCGATGGCAGCTATACTTTAACGCCGCAAACGCCTTTAGATGATGCTGAGTATGAGCTAAGCTACAACATCAAAGATGCTGTGGACAATGTGAGCGGGAACGCACCTGCTGTGACAGTTACAGTAGATACGACCTCACCAGCCGCTGTAGACAATGAGTCCACCCTAAATGTGAATGTCACGCCCACCATCACCACGCAAGAAACACAAACAAAAACGGTAGGAGGGCTTTTAAATCTTGGCGTGCTTTCGGATACGATAGAGGTAAGTTTGCTTAGTAGTAACAGTGGGCTTACTTTTGTGGTACCCAATAATGCGACTGAGCAAGTAACCGTAGATGGCACTGGCTTTGCTACCTTAAGCGTAGGAGGTCTTACTGCTCTCTTAGGTCTTGGAGATATTGACTTTGATCTTTTGGTATACAGAGTTGAAGATGGTAGCAACGATGCTGTATTGGTACACAAAACAGAAGACTGGTTAGTTGGCAATGGTGTCTTAGCTGCTAGATGGAACGCCGATAATTTAGTATTACCAGAGTTTGAAGGTGGTGGTACCTATTATGTGACCTTGGGTAACAACGGGGGGCTTTTAGACGTTGACTTATTAGGCGGCTTATCCATCAGCACAGTGTCCGATGTGGTTACTAACTATAGCCCAGCTGGCAGTATTGACGGCTCGGTAGGGGGTAACGTTATCACTGACTTAGGTGTTGATGGTGCTGATACGGTAGCTACTGGCACAGTGGTATCAACAGTTAATGGCTCAACTGTGATTGACGGCACAGAAATAGTAGGTAGCTATGGCACATTGACCATTAATTCGGATGGTAGCTACAACTATGTGGCCAACGCCACATTTACAGGTACTTATGGTGATAAAGATATCTTTGAGTATACGATTACTGCACCAAATGGTGAGTCATCTTCTGCAAATCTAGAGATTACGATCGACTATGATTCTGAGAGCCGGGCATCTGCAGGTCGCGTAAGTGCCAGTAGCTTCACACTTGCTGATGATGCAACTTCTATCGATATTCCTGATACGTCATTGACTGTCTCAAGCGAAGGGCTTGATGTTTTAAGCTTTGAGGGCGCAGGTCAAGTCATTAGTTTAGCTGACATGATGCAGCCTGATATCATTGATATTGGTGGCATCGGGGCTAATACTTTAAATGTGGCAGTTAGCGATGTTGAGTCTACTATCTATATCAGAGGTGATAGCGATGATACAGTCGATCTAGAAGGCGATAGTTGGTCCAATGTTGCACAGATTACCTCAGAAAATGAGCTATATAATGTATGGCAAGTAGGTGCTGATACATCTACACAGATTTATATCGATACTGATATTACCAACATTATCTAACATTCAATAGTTGAACTTTTATCTTGAAAACGCTTCCAAAATGGAGGCGTTTTTTACAATATTTGTCTAATTTTTTTGAGCTATAGTGAATAAGTATAAAAAATAGCCTTAATATAATGGCTGTATATTTATATGCAAATACAACAAAGCATAAGGTGCTACAGAGCAATAAAGACATGGATGAACATATAAACTCGAATCTTCTAGTAAAATATTTAGAAGTATTTTTACCATCTATTTATGATAACTGGACGCAGTCACATCTCACGAAGCTAAATAACGAAACAGAAAGCAGCTCAGATGGCATAGTGTTAGATAATTTGGCCAATACTTTCATATTGTCGGTCTCTGATAGTCAAAAAAGAGCCAAAACAATTACCTTTATTATTGAACATTTAGTAAATACAGATGAAGTAGGTAGTACCAATAATTTTTCTGATTTTGAAAAAATATTGCCGGTGATAATGGCAAAGCTTGATAAGTTAACAGAGAAGTTTGATGATCCTATTGCTTGGCTAAGGCTTGAGTGGATCAATCAAGTCTCATTCACTACTTGGTCAAATTTTCAGCAAAGTCTAAAGGGCTTCAAACGCAATTATTACCGCTCAGGCATTGCATTTGAAGGTGTGCGCGAGCCATGGTTATTGCTCACCGAAATGGAGTTAAATGCCAATGCCTGCCTCTATATGGGTAACACGATCTCTCATGCAGGGGTTAATGCTAATAATCTGAACGTGTATCTAAAAGCGCGCCATGGCAGTAGCCAAATTCCAAAATTTAGCGATGATTTACCCGTTATTAGCTTTAACACGGCTGGTGTGTTTATAGATGATCACACAGGTGAATGTCATCACCTTGATACTCAGCCACGCTTTAAGGGTCACCGTAAGTTGTTGCCACTATCGGCAGAGACGACTCAGCCTATTATTGAGATGTCTACAAATTACTTAGCCAGACAGGTGCAGCCTTCTGGCCAGTATGTGTATGGATATTTTCCTTGTTTTGGCCGCACGATAGATACTTATAATAGCCTGCGCCATGCCAGTAGCACTTATGCACTGATAGAAGGCTATGAAGCTTGTCATAGTTTTGACGCCTATCGTAACGATGAGGCTAAGCTTGCTTTGGCTAATATGAAAGTTAGTATTGATAATGCCATGAGCTACCTAATTGAGGAACTTATTCAAACCTATGATGACAAAGCGTATGTGATTGATACTGGCGGAGAGATTAAGTTAGGCGCAAATGCTGTTGCGATATTAGCAATCGTTAAATATTTGCAAGTGTTTAAAGGCACACCAAAAGCAGATAATTATCATGCGTTGGCAGAGCAATTAGCGCTAGGCATCATCGCGATGCAACAAGATGATGGTAGCTTCATACATGTCTTACATAGTAAAGATTTAACGCTAAAGGCCAAGAATCGAATCATTTATTATGATGGTGAGGCAGCATTTGCAATGATGCGTTTATATGGCTTGACTAAAGATGCACGTTGGCTTGACTGTGTCACTCGTGCTTTTGACTATTTCATTGAAGCCAAGCATCATCAAGCACATGACCATTGGTTGTCTTACTGTTCAAACGAGCTGATCATTTATAAGCCCGAAAAAAAGTATTTTCAGTTTGCAGTCAACAATATTGCAGGCTATACCGATTTTATCAAAAACCGTATCACTACTTTTCCGACATTGCTTGAGCTATCCATGGCGTTCCATAAAATGCTATTAAAGCTAGATGAGCATCCGGAGTTTCATGATGTGTTAGCAGGTTTTGATGTTCAAGGGTTTTATCAGGCATTGCATGCGCGTGCTAATCATCTTATAAATGGTTTTTTCTTTCCAGAAATGGCCATGTTTTATAAATCCCCGCAAACGATTTTACATGGATTTTTTATCCGCCATCACTCGTTCAGAGTGCGAATTGATGATGTAGAGCACTATCTATCAGGGCTTATTGGTTACTTTGATTTTTTAAAAACGGCTAATTACCCAAAGCTCGCTGCTAAAAAATATCAATCAACTCATAATGTAGTCCATACAGATAACGAAGACAAAAATCAGCCAGTAGAAGTAGGCAGTCAAGATATGAAATCTGTCTTATCAGCCAATATGGGGCGATAGCTTCTTACTGTTCTTTCAAGTATTTTGAATACAATGGTAAGAAGGTTTTTGATACCAACAGGCTTATACACTCTCATCCGAATGTTCTAGGATTGAAGACAGGTAACTTGGTTGGTATAGGTTTGAATCTTATAAACTACTGGACTGATGATGACACGCATTATCTTAGTATTACTTTAGGAGCTGAAAGTCGAGACATATGTTATAGCATCTCCAAAGCAATTATGAATAGCTATGGTAGGTTTACTCCGTAAAGAGCGGCTTGGGAGGCTTCATTCAAATAGCAATTAATGTATGCCATTATTTACGAACTATCTTAAACTTATATTGTAGCTATACTCTTATTTTATGCTATATGCTAAACAGTATTTGTATGCGAGTAAGACGCACGTTTTTATGTTCAATTATCCAAGTCTATTAGTAGTAATAGACTTAGATTGATTTTACGAAATATTTAATTAATATCTATTGATTTTTCGACGTAGCGTTATGGTTTTACTGATGATTTATTAAGTGTGGAGCTATACTGGCGAATTGAGGCCAACGACACAGTAGCTCTAAGACTATCTTATATGACAGATTAGACTTTATTTAAATTATTATCTTATTGCCTTATAAGGTAAGTTTTAGTAAGGTTTAGTGCATAAAAGATCAACATTTATTCAAAAAACATTCATAGAGCTGATCACTGAAAAATAATATGAAAAATTCGTCAAATCGTAAGCAGTCACTTCGTAGTATTTCAGTGCGCCATTTTATGACCGCTTTGGCGACTGGTATATGTTTTACCGTGACTTCACACGCAGTAGTAGCAGATTTCCAAATCAATAGCCTAGTGGCGCAGGCAATTCAAACGCATCCTTTAGTAGGGTCGGCTCGAGCGAGTCAACAAGCAACTACCGAAGGAATTAATGCGGCCAAATTAAACCTTTTACCAACACCAAGCGTAAGCTCAGGTTACGATAGAGACAATGATTTTGTCTCAGAGGTGACCATTCGCCAGCCCCTATGGACAGGGGGTAAGCTCACCGCAGATGTCAATCAAGCCATATTCGATGATAAAGCTGCGGTAGAGTATATTTATGAGCAGCAAAACCTAGTGGCCAAAACAACGATTGATGCTTGGCAGAGCTATATCCAAGCCGTCGCTACACAAAGTGTCCATGTAGAGAATTTAAAAGAGCTGAATGATTTTGAAGCCATGATGCAGCGACGCGTTGGTCAAGGTGTATCAGCTCGTATTGAGCTTGATCTGGTGACTAACCGTATATTGCAAGAGCAAACCTCTTATCAAGCGGCAGTTGAGCAGCAACGTATTGCCGCTGCTAGGCTAGAACAAATCATTGGTCAACCACTGTCTCAGATGAGTGTCACGAGCATACCGAACCTTAAGGTGTTGGTAAATCAAGCCAAGCAGCAATCCGTTGACTTTGAAAGAATGGCATTTGATAGAGCTGGCTTTTACAATCCTACCGTCGTAAAAGAGCACTTCCAGATTGAGTCCGCGAAGCAAGGTGTCGAAGCACAGCAAGCGGCTCGTTACCCAACCATTTATGCCCAATATGAGCATGCTTACTATCATGAGGATAATGAAAACGATGGTAAGTTCTCAGTAGGATTGAGCTATGCACCAGGTGCTGGATTTTCTAATTTTGCGCTAGCACGAGCCTCACAGGCAGAGGTCAACAGCCTAGTACAAAACCAAGAAGCCGCACGCCGTAATGTCATTGAGAATATTCAGGTACAGTATCAGCAGTTTGTCAGTGCCAAAGATAGGGAAACCTCGTTGGTTGCGGCTGTAGCAGGGGCACAGATTGTAGTCAGCTCTTATCGTCGGCAATTCATCGCAGGACGCAAGTCATGGCTAGAAGTACTAAATGCTGTCCGTGAGCATAACGATTATCAAGTCCAACTGGTACAAACTCGTGCAGAAATGTTGGGTGCATTTTACAGACTACAAGTAGATTTTGGCATCATGCAGTGGCAGCAGTTCTCTCATAATCGTGACCCAGTGACTTTGTTTAGCCCAGCCAACTCTGTCAAGCAATGGCTCAATAAACAAGACAAAAACAGCGCTAGCAGTCATTTCGGTTATGGGAACAACGCAGCAGAAGAATATATCGATATTAAGCTGCCCGCGACGGCAGAGCAAAGCTTGAACAATGGTGAGTATCTCATGTTAAATGATGATTACAGTATTACGCCGATAACTGAACAAGAGAATATGACAAATAATTAAATCAAAAAGTCATATAAACAGGTGTAAATTATCTTACATACGCAACCATCTAAAATATTAAATAAGCGATTAATATGAGTGCACAATTACAAAAGACACCGTCTCAGTCTGTTGACCACCATGAGCCGCAACACTCAGAGCAGGTTGATCTGACCGAAACGCTGACTGATGCGATTAAGCATTTACTCGGACAGCAAGGCTATCCAGTAGATAATATACGGCTCCATGATGTCGTCAAACGTCATAGTGAGCAATCGGACAGGCAAGGTCAAAGCATTCATGAGTTAGGCGGTGTCATTGCAGTATTACAAGGCATTGGCATAACCGATACACCAGAAATATTAGAGCAGCCTGATGCCGCTTTTTTGCCCTTACTAGCGTATCGAACGGATTTAGGTTGGGGCGTGATTGACAGCCAAACGCCGCAAAAAAGCTGGAACTTTAGACAAGCGAACCAGCAGGTACATACGCGTGCCGAAGAATTGACTTTGGTCATGCGTATTCGTCTAAAAGAAGATCATATTAAGCAGCGAAAAGCCTCATTTTCTGATCTATTAAAGTCTGATTTGGGTAATTATAAAGGTATTTTAGCTGAAGCCGTTATTGCTACTTTTCTGATTAACATGTTGGCATTAGCCGTTTCTCTATTTTCTATGCAGGTTTATGACCGTGTCATACCAACGCGTAGTGAATACACGCTGATCATTTTAGCCAGTGGTGTCTTCTTGGTGATTATGTTTGAAGCGTTCATGAAGTTTTCTCGCTCAAGAATCATGGATAAGGTCGTCGTCGGTCTAGACCAGTACCTATCTCGAGAAGTGTTCCAACGTCTACTCAAAGTACGTATCGACCAAATGCCGGGGTCAGTTGGCTCTATGGCAGCACAGTTACGTGGTTATGAGCAAGTACGTAGCTTTTTTACGGCGAGCACGCTTTTTGGTTTAGTTGATTTGCCCATGACCATTATTTTTATCAGCTTAATAGCTTTTATTGGCTCGCCATTAGTCGCTGTTGTACCAGTAATAGCGGCGGTCATCGCAATTACGATGGGACTGATTGCACGTAAACGAATTGATGCTATTGCTTCAGAGGGTGCGACTGCCTCTTATTATAAAACAGGTCTGTTAGTAGAAGCTGTGGAAGGCGTCGAGACAATAAAGGCGGGGGCAGGCAGTTGGAAGTTTCTCTCGCGTTGGCTAGATGTGATGGATGTCACCATCAAAAACGATTTGGATATGAAGCATGCCAATGACAATTTAACGTATTTTACGCAGATGCTACAGCAAGTAAGCTACGTTGGTATTGTGATAGTCGGGTCGTTCGTCGTCATGCAAGGTGACATGACAATGGGCGGACTGATTGCCTGCTCGATACTTGGTGGTAGAGTGTTGGCGCCTGTGATGGCGATACCCAACCTATTAGTGCAGTACGCTCATGCCAAAGCCGCCAAAATGAATATCGAGAGTCTGTTTGCACTGGAGCAAGACAACCAAGGCGTTGCATATCCATTATCGCCTACGCATATAAAAGGCGCGTATCAGTGCGATGGATTATCGTTCAATTACCAAGGCAACGATCGACCAGCCATTACGGTTCCGCAACTATCGATTAAACCAGGAGAGCGTATAGCGATACTTGGGCCTATTGGTTCAGGTAAATCCACCTTGCTTAAGGTGCTAGCAGGACTGTATGCACCCACGGAAGGACGCGTGTTGTTAGACGGACTGGATATACATCAGATCAGCCGTGAGACACTTAGTGAGCGCTTGGGTTATCTGCAGCAAGATCATCGATTATTTCAAGGAACCCTGCGTGAGAACCTATTAATCGGTATGGCAGCGCCCAATGATGATGTCCTTCAAGAGACTTTAAACAGGACTGGGCTAATCAACTTAGTATCCAGTCATTCAAGTGGTCTTGACCTACCGATCAGTGAAGGCGGTAAAGGCCTATCAGGTGGACAAAAGCAACTGGTGGCATTTACCCGTTTATTATTGACCAAACCTGATGTGTTCTTGTTAGACGAGCCGACGGCTTCCATGGATAATCGACAAGAGCAGCGCTGTCTACAAGTGCTACGTCAGGAGTTGACGCAAGGGCAAACGTTTATTGTGTCTACCCACAAGACAGCATTGCTAGACTTGGTAGATCGGCTGATCATTATGGATAACCAGCGTATTATTATCGATGGTCCAAAACAAGCTGTACTTGATGAGCTCAGAAAAAACGATCAAGCAAAAAATAAAACCACCGTACAGCAAAAAGATAGAATCGTTGATAAAACCAATCAACCGTCAAAAGAAGGTGCCGACGAAAATAAGCCTGCTACATCCAGAGTCAGAAATATCAGCGTAAAACCCATCAATGCTAAACATTCAACAGACGATCAAGGGAAGTAGGCATGTCAGAGTATAAGTACACACCCACCAAGCCCAAGGTTAATCGTTCAAGATTGAGTATTTGGATAGCATTAATCGGAATTGTCACTTTAATTATCTGGGCATCATTTGCCAAGATTGACCAAGTGACCCGTGCGCAAGCAACGGTAATCGCCAGTGCTCGAACGCAAGAAATCCAAGCGTCAGAAGGCGGCGTATTGACTCAGTTGGCTGTCACAGAAGGTGAAGAAGTTAAGGCAGGTCAATTATTGGTAGTGTTGGAGGAAGAGCGTGCTAAAGCGGCTGTTGATAACTCTGCTTCTAAAACAGCTGCATTGACTGCTAAGCTAGCCAGACTAAATGCTGAGATTTTTGAAAAACCGTTGGTATTTCCTAAAGGGGTACAGGACTATCCTGAGTACGTGCAAAACCAAAGGGCGCTATACAATAGACGTCGTCAAGCTATCAATGAAGAAGTCTCTTCCCTTGAGAAAATGCTAGTGTTGGCGCGTCAAGAATTGCGTATGAATGAGCCTTTATTAAAGTATGGCGATGTCAGTCAAGCTGATGTCATCAAGCTCAGCCGCCAAGTTGCTGATATCGAAGCGCAGATTAATAACAAGCGTAATAAGTACTTCGAAGAAGCACAGGCTGAAATGACCAAGGCTCAAGAAGAGCTAGATACCGAGCTTGAGCAATTGCGAGATCGGGCACAAGTACTTGAAGAGAAACGCTTGATGGCGCCTACAGAAGGTAAAATTAAGAACATCAACGTGACCACTATTGGCGGTGTCGTCAAGCCAGGCGAAGTTATTATGCAGATTTTGCCGACCAGTAGTGACTTGGTTATAGACGCCAAGGTCAGTCCTGCTGATATTGCTTATGTCAAAGAAGGTCAAGAAGCGACCGTTAAGCTCGATGCTTATGATTACTCTATCTTTGGAGCCATGAAAGGGACGGTCAATTATATCAGTCCAGACACGCTAATGGAGCAAACACCTAAAGGCGAGGAGCCTTACTACCGTGTACTAATTGTGATTAATGGTGCTGAATTTAAGGGGCGCGGTGATGAGATTGTCATCAAACCTGGTATGACAGCTTCTGTCGATATCAAAGCGATGGAACGTACGGTATTGTCTTATTTGACTAAGCCAATTACCAAAACCTTATCAGAAGGTTTGGGTGAGCGCTAACAGTTTAATATTGAATGTTTATTGACGAGATAATAAAAACCCTAGTTAATCACTGGGGTTTTTTTATATAAAGGTATTTGATCTTGTTCTACTGCTCATAACTCTTATAGTCTTAGTTAGAGTTTTCAGGAAGCCTTTGGCTATTCACCTCATTTCTTAACTGTTGTTGCTCATCAATTTTCTGCTGATTACGCTTTTTAACTTCGTTGATAGCCGCACTCAATTGATCGTTTATTGCCTCCACTTCAGATTTTGCTGAAAGATAGTCTTTATCTATTTTGACGTTACTTTTTTGAGCAGGGACGTCTATATCCAATAAACTTGCATTGTTTCTAATATCTTCTAATTTATCATCAGTGTTCGCAACTATTGACTGAGTATTGCTATCGGTTTGGGCATTTAGCGCTTTTTCCTCTTGCGGAGGAGTTTTGTTTGCTTGCAGTGATTCTATCGATGTAGAAGCTGGTTTTCTAGGTTTACCATCGACGTTGTTGGTCGCTGGAGAAGAGGGTGCTTTTCTGCTTTCCACGTTGGCTGTTTGCTCATCACTACTTGTTAGCTGAGATGTTTCAGGATCGTTACCAATCTCAGATTTTTTATTGATCGTGTCTTCTACATTGTTGTTAGTATCATTAGATGTCTTAGTGCTGGTAACAGTAGTGGTATAGACCTTTTCAGGTAGATCTACATTGTTGATAGCAATAGGTTCAGTCGAGTTCGTTTGGCTATCAGCTACTTCTACTGAATCCGTCTGATGAGTGTTCAGATAGAAAATAAAGAAAACCCCAACGTGTACTAATACTGCAAGGCACAAAGCCCAAAACCATTTTTCACGGAACTTCATCATTATATGGCTTTACCTTTATCATATTAGTACACGTGTGACACACCTTGAGGTTATCAAATAATTGGGATTGTTGGTAGAGAGAATAGGCTAAGCCTGTTCAGTATTATCTTCAGTGTCAAATTCTTTATTTGCAGAGTCGTTGGTTTCAAAGTCAGCTAGCATCTCTGTGATAAGTTGATCCTTTTGATGCCATATTTGCTCTACCCAATCAAACATCTGTGCTTTTATCGCTTCATCTGTTTCATAGCCGCCGTTTTTGATCGCCGTAAACAGGTCTTTGGGTATCTCAATATGTCGCACATCGACGCCTAGACGTTTGATATTACCTTTCCATAGATCGCTATAAGTTGGTACATCGTCAGGGTAGACGATCGTCATGTCCAAAATCCCATCAATCTCTTCCCCCAATGCACTCATAGCCAGTGATAACCCGCCAGCGCGCGGCTTAAGTAAATGCGTATAAGGGGATTCTTGCTTGTCGTGTTTGCTAGGAGTGAAGCGAGTCCCTTCTAGGTAGTTCAATAGTGTAAAGGGCTTGTCTTTAAGCAATGCACATGCTCGTTTCGCTTCTTCGATATCCTTACCCTTTAGAGCAGGGTTTTTAGCGATGGCTTCTTTAGAATGTCGACGCATCATAGGGAAGTCGAGAAAGTAGAAAGCCTGACCAATGACAGGGATATATATGAGCTCAAACTTGGTAAAAAAGCGCGTCAATGGCAAACGTTTTTCGCTGATATATTGCACGATACTGGTATCAACCCATGACTGATGATTGCTCACCAGTAGATACTTACCGTTGATATGCACATCATCAGGCAGATTAATGCGCCAATCTTTGCGCGGTAATACGTTATCGATCAATGCATTGTTGCTATTGATCCAATAGTTAGTCACATCGATAACGGCTTTGTCAGCGATGGCAGCACCCGTGATGGCCTTGGTAGCACCCATTACCCAGACAGGTAGACCAGCTAACATACTATTAAAGGTAATCACACTGGTTGCTGTCGTCAGTGAGGCAGCTTTGCCCAATTTTGGAGCGCGTTCATGTAGTTTTTGAACGATTGATTTCAATCGCATATCGAATCCTTTTACTCATACTTATGATGAGATATTGATAATGTTGCTGCATGATTTTAGCAGAAATCAATCTCAGTGTACGAGTGTTAACAACAAATAATAAACATCATTGATAAATCAGAACGTACAATCGTATTAAGATTTAGCCGAAACGAAAGACAAATTAAACCATAAAAACAGTCTGTTTTACCTATAAAAATAAACCGATAAAAAAGGAAATATAGATTACTTAAAAGGAAAAGTGGTTGTAGTTGATATTTCGAGCTCAAATATAGCCCTTATATGCTGGCTAGTCTATGAGTTTCGTCTAGAACCTCTTTTTGTAGATTCACAGTGCTACTCACACATTAGTATTGAGCAAATACTAATGAAGTTAGGTGGGAAGCGACTGCGTTTGATAGCAATTAAGTTATCAATAAACAAAAAAAGGGCGTATCAAGAATTATCTCGATACGCCCTCTATGATTTAACTGGTTAGATATTGAGCAGCTAAATAATCGAGTGAATCAACACTCTATATTTACTACATCAATTAGCCGTGCATACCACGGATAGGGTAGTTGTTTTCTGGATTTCTAACAAAAGCCAAACCGTTTGCCAAGGCTTCAAGATCTGGTCTAGAGAACGGTGCATTTGAGATATCAACGATATGCACTTTTCCTTCAGCATTGATAACGAACACAGCAGGCTCAGCGAAAGGATGATCAGTTTCTTTTTCTGAACGTGGATCAGAGATGTATAGACCCAGCGTATTCATCTGTTCGATAGTCAGACCATAAGCCATAGGGAAGCTAACATCTATTTGATCTAGATGACCTTCTAACTGCTGTTTACTGTCTGCAGATACCGCGATGATATCGACACCGACATCATAGAAAGACTGTTTTACTGTCTCTAAGGTATTTAGATACTTTGTGCAGATTGGGCAGTGCTTACCACGGTATACAACGACCAGTTTCCAGTCATGACCGTTTTCGGGTTTGCCTAATGAAGTCATTTCACCGTTTAATACTTGTACTTCCATTTCAGGAAACGTAGTACCGGCTTGAATTTTTTGAGCATAATCTGTTGACATAGTTCTTATCCTTTTTAATAGTATTTTTATGGTTGGTTGGTATTTAACAGCCTTACATTAGCAGTCTTAAGTGCAAAAGTATTGGATGTTTACAGTAGTCCCAAGTAGTAATAGGAAAAGTTAACATTACCTTTAAGATTGCTCAATAAGACTACTTAAGTAAGCTAGTAAATCATAGACAAAGCGTCTATTTTTTTGCTTCTTCAGTTGTCTGAGCATCTAGTTTATCTTGAGTTTTCAACTCAAAGTCTGACGCATCATGACGCTCGTGTAATTGCTCAGCAGGTTCACCCCAAGTGCGGTTTACCTTGCGACCACGTTGCACAGCAGGACGCTCTAAAATCTCAGTTGCCCAGCGGCGTACATTTGGATAGCTCTCAACTTGTAGGAACTCTCCTGCATTGTATGCTTCACCTAGTATTAGATTGCCATACCAAGGCCAAGTAGCGATATCTGCAATCGTATACTCATCGCCACCTAGATAGCGATTTTCTGCAAGCTCACGTTCTAGCACATCTAACTGGCGTTTTACTTCCATCGTGAATCGATTGATAGGGTACTCAAACTTTTCTGGCGCATAAAAGTAAAAATGTCCAAAACCGCCACCCAAGTAAGGAGCAGAACCTTGTAACCAGAAGAGCCAATTCATCACTTCAGTACGTGCTGCTGCATCTTTAGGCAGTAGTTTTCCGAATTTTTCGGCAAGATAAAACAAAATAGCGCCACTCTCAAACACACGACTACCAGTCTCTGTATCCAAAAGCACAGGAATTTTTGAGTTTGGATTTAGCTCAACGAAACCTGATGAGAACTGTCCGCCTTCACCAATTTGAATCAGGTGCGCGTCGTACTCAGCTTCTGTCACACCCAACGCCAGTAACTCTTCGACCATAATGGTGACTTTTTGGCCGTTAGGGGTGCCCATTGAGTAGATCTGCAACGGATGTTTGCCGCGAGGTAGTTCTGCTTCATGCGTTGGGCCAGCGATAGGGCGGTTGACGCTTGCCCACTTGCCACCGCTTTCTGCATCCCATGTCCAGACGCTGGGTGGCTCGTAATGATTAGAGTTTGACATAATGATGATACCTTTTTATATACTGGGCTTAGTAGGGTGTAATTGGTAAATCAGATCCAGTTTATTGTTTTTATTCTGGCATATCTGCTAGTTGCTTTAAGATGTTTTTGTAGTTTTCTACACCTTGTGCGCCGCTCACCAGATGCCGACCGTTGAAGATAACCGATGGTACGCTTTGAACACCTTGCTGCTTTGAATGCTGTACGGCTTCACGTATCACATTGGCAAAGCGTTGATCTGCGATAACGGCGAGTGCTTCATTACGATCTAGTCCAATATCTGCTGCGACATCTGCCAGTACGGTACTATCAGCCACATTTTTATTATCAACGAAATGCGCAACGAATAATGCTTGTTTTAGGTCGTGCATACGTCCTTGCTGATCAGCCCAATGCAGTAACTGATGCGCATTAAAGGTATTGTAGGTACGGAAGTCATCGGTAAACTGAAAGTTAAATCCAGCTTCTGCACCCGCTGCTGTCATTCTAGCTCGGTTCTCTTTAACGTCCTCAGCAGTTGTACCGTACTTCTCCATAATATGCTCACGATAGTTTCGTCCTTCGTGCGGCGTATTAGGGTTTAACTCAAATGGATGCCAGTGAATCTCGTGCGGCGTGTTGGTTTGTTTTAATGCCTCGGCCAATTGGCTATAACCGATAGCGCACCAAGGGCATACAACGTCTGACACGATGTCTATTTGTAAGGGGTTTTTTGCCTGTTCCATAGGATCTCTCATTAGCGATAAATTAAAATGAAAAACTGCTGCCCGAAGATGTTTCGAACAACAGTATGAAAACATCAAATGGACTGTGTCAGCATTAGCTGAAAAACGTATTAGTCAGCTTTGTGCCATTCAAATTTCTGGAATGGCTTGTCGACTGGGGTATTAGCTAGGTGGTTCGTATAGTTGCTCATGACTTTTTGAGCTGCACCAAGAATAACTTCAAGAATTTGGCGCTTAGTGTAGCCTGCATCTAAAAATGCTTGAACCGCGCTGTCATCAACGTTACCACGACCACGTACGACAGAAAGTGTGAAGTCACGTAGCGCTTCTAGACGTGCAGTTGGTAGTGGTGTCTCGTCACGTAATGCATCCGTGATAGCGTCATCTACTTTCATGCTCTTAGCAATACCAGTATGCGCAGGCACACAGTAATGGCAAGCATGTTCAACGTTGATAGTTTGCCATACAACAGTGGTTTCTTCATCATCAAAACTGCTGTCTAAAAACAGTTGATGTAGCTTTTGATAGCCTTCAAGCAAGCCAGGTGCTTCAGCCATCACAGCATGTAAGTTAGGTACCATACCAAATGCTTTGATTGAAGAATCAAGTAAGTCTTTGCTTTCTGCTGGGGCTGTGTCTTTATCGTGTAGAGTAAATTCGGTCATAATATAATTCCTAATAATAGGTTTGAGATTTGGTGTGTTTTAGAGTTTTCATGCTCGCTTCAAAGCAGTCGCTGATTTACATTTAATTATTAGCTTGAGTAGTTACTCAAAATTAGCAACTTTGCTTAGCAAGCGAGTCAATAGAGACTACTATAAATGATATTGAGCAATCGCTCAATAATTATTTGAGTAATCGTTCAAGTAAATTGTAATGGCTCAATTACATTCCTCTGCTTAATTCATATTATTCTATTAATATCAGTATCTTAATAAGGTAACACTGTGTAAGTAGTGAGGAAGAAACAATGTTAAAAAAGCGATTGTCAGCTTTAACAACATTATTTTTCCTAGTATTACGGACAAAGCTTATTGAAATGATTGAATGAATCGAGATTAATGAACTTCAGTCATCTCATGTAGCACGAATGATTCAACTGCGCCTTCTGTTGCGGCAGAGAAGTCTTTTAAATGTTGGTTTTCCATATGGATTTGCCATAGCTCGCGGGTGGCCCAGCTTTCATGAAACATAAAGTGAGTGGGTTTTTCATTATCTTGGAACAAATCATAACGAATACAGCCTTCTTCGCTGTGGGTAGCTGGTATGAGTTTTTCGAGTTCAGCTTTTACGAGAGCGATGCTATCGACTTTTGCTGTTATATGGGCGATGACAGTTAATGTAGTCATTTTTAATCCTTTTAATTGGTGGGATGGTTAGATGAGTTTTGAAGATGACTGTTGGTAAAAGAGTCTATATGCAAACAGAGTTATATCGACACTGTGTTTATTATATCAATATATAACATTACTTGAACGACCGTTCATTTGTGGTTATAGTGTATATCAGACAATAAAAATGTGCTTCAAATTTCGACGTCTATTTTTGTTATCTCATTACAGCTTTTATAGTCATTAGTGTAGTCACTAGATTTGATGGTCATCAGACGACTGTCTTCATATAATAGGATAAAGTTATGCTTAAATTTTATTTTCATCAAACGCCAAACCCAATGAAAGTAGCATTGTTTCTTGAAGAAACTGGGCTGCCTTATGAGCTTGTAGCAGTAGATACCCTAAAAGGTGAGCAGCATACACCTGAGTACCGTGCTATCAACCCAAACGGCAAAACGCCTGCGCTAGAAGATGATGGCAAACGCGTGTTTGATTCTACAGCTATCTTGATGTATCTTTCTGAAAAAACAGGCAAGCTGGCAGGACAGCCAGAAGATCGTAGCGAGATGCTGTCATGGCTAATGTTTGTAGCATCTGGACTAGGCCCTTTTTCTGGTCAATCTGTTCACTTTAGACATAAAGCGCCAGAGAAAATCCCGTATGCGATTAATCGCTACCTTCGTGAGGCTGAGCGTCACTATGAAGTGCTAGATACGCATCTAGAAGGCCGTGAATATATGGTTGGTGATAGCTACTCAATCGCTGATATTTCTACTTGGGGCTGGATTGATAAGGCGACTGTCGTGCTAGGCGAAGGCGGCTTGGATAATTATCCGAATCTAAAGCACTGGTTTGATAGCATTAATGCCCGCCCAGCGGTACAAAAAGCCCGTGACATTCCTAAAGGTATTGATTTCAAAACTGAGTTTGATGACGTTGCTGCACGTGCGCTTTATCCGCAGAACTTTGATAAAAATAGTTAATCGAAGCAAAGAGACTTAATAAGTCTTATAATATAAAAAGTGATTAAAACCAGTAACTAAGGTTGATTCTACAAACTTTGCCTTAAAATAGATTTTAAGGCAGAGATATTAAGGTGAAAATTATGAGTGCTCCGATAAAGTTCAATCGTGAGGATGTGATCGAAAAAGCAAAAAATCTCTATTGGGAGAAAGGCTATCACGCGACATCAATGCGCAATTTGCAAGATGTGGTGAATATGCATCCAGGTAGTATTTATGCAGCTTTTGGTAGTAAAGATAAACTATTTACAGAGTCGCTGAATCGCTATGCTGCAGATGGTGCCAAGAGATTGGCCGACTGTATTGAGCAAAAAGACACAGTGCTGGATGGCTTAAAACATTTTATCCATACGGTGATTGTCTGTAATAGCGCTACTGCGCCTAGTGGTATGTGCATGATCGTAAAGACAGTCGCTGAGCTTACTCAAAACGATAGTCCAGATCTACTCGCACATGCAACAAATATATTGGAAGGTATAGAGGCGTCGTTTGCCGTGCTCTTTGGGCAAGCCATTGATAGCGGTGAGATTAGCGCAGAAAAAGATCCAGTTGAGCTGGCGCGTTATTTCCAAATTCAAATTATAGGTCTTAGAACTTATGCGCAGGTCACTAATGACAATGATGCGGTAGAGAAATATATCGATGATATTTTTAAAAATATCGTATAGCAAGGTTGTATAAAAAACAGATTTTTTAGTTATGACAGCTCGCGCCTTTTGTCGTTGACCAATCATTATAGTATTACTAAAAACCCTGATTGCTAGTATATTAGCAATCAGGGTTTTTGTTATTTATTACTGTGCTTTCGGATTGTCATTGATGAACTTCAGTAGAAGCTCAGCCAACGTTTCGCCTTGGTCTTCTTGCAGGAAATGACCGCCATTAGTGATAGTCGTATGATTTTGACCTTTGCTACCCGGAATTAGCTTTTGCATGATGCGATCGCCGCCACCAGTTACGGGGTCGGAATCACTAAACAATGTGATAAATGGCTTGCTCCATTTGCTCAGCACGACCCAAGCTGCACGGTTGTTTTCTGAAGCAGGATCATCTGGTGTCGTGGGCACTAGGATAGGAAACTGTCTGGCGCCTTCTTTATAGGACTCATCAGGGAAGGGCGCATCATAAGCATCCAGTACGGCTTGAGATAATGTCGTTGTAGTACCGCTTTTAATGGTGCCTGCTACATTAAATTGCGGCGTCTCCTGAGAGAACTTCTGCCACTTGCGAAAACCTTCGCCCGGATCATGATCTCCAGTCGGTAGCATTGTGTTGCCTGCTGCAACGCGATCGAATTTATCAGGATGTGCTGCTACTAAGCGTAGGCCGATTAAACCGCCCCAATCTTGACAAAACAGGGTGATATTTTTTAAATCTAATTGATCAAGCACCGATTGCATCCAATCGACATGGCGCTGATAAGTGTAGTCAATACGCGATGCAGGTTTGTCTGAACGTCCAAACCCAGGAAGGTCTGGCGCAATAACGCGGTGTCCTGCTGCTGTTAGTATGGGAATGACTTTACGATACAGATAAGACCAAGAAGGCTCACCATGTAATAACAAGATAGGGTAGGCGTCGCTTGGACCTTCATCAAGGTAGTGTACTCGCAGCTCGCCACCTTCTGTATCATCGACCATCAAATAGTTCGGTTCAAAATCGTAATCTTGCAAGTTAGCAAAATACGAATCAGGTGTCCTAAGTTTTTTCATATATCATCCTTGGGTTAGAAAAATAACAGTGCATTCTGGCACAGGTGTTAGACAGTCTATTAGAAGTGAGTCTCTGGGTGCTACTCGACTATCACTGGTAATCCTAGCGATAAGGCTATCTGCCTATAGTTTATATTGATTAAACGTTCAAAATGAAAACTATACCCTACATGCATTCGTTGCTGCAAACATTAATGCTAGTAAAATTAGAAACTAAATACCATGATGACTGATTTTGGAACATATTAAGTATTCAGAAAAATATGACAGATATATACTTAATCTATTTGTAAGTTTGATTACTTTCCATCTATCAACTCTCTTACAAAAAGAATAACTTTTATTATATACATTCAATAATAACAATTGTTTTTTAAGGAATTGGATATAGTTAAAAGAGTACAAAACACAAATTATTTCTGTGAAAAAAGGTTGACTAATTTTTTGCAGTGTCAGATGGATGGTGTAGTATTGTTCCGGTAGTAATCAACGATTAATATAAATTGAAATCTGGATTTCTCGTGTGAAAGAACAGTTTAAAACGCTGCATTAGAGGGTTTTAAACTGAATTCTATGAATTTGACTTTACAAAATACTTAAACTACTATCAATCAGCAAAAATAGGCTATGTTTATTCAAACGAAATCTATCGTGCAATAAACAGTTGAATGTTTTCTAGTAAGTGAAAATCAAGTCCAAATTATCGACTATTTTGTTAAAAGATAAACTATATTTCGGCGGTATCCGAGCAAGAACAAACACGTTGTCTCAAAGAAATTATCAATTAGGAATCTATAATGGAAAGAGTATTTAAGAACACTATCGCAGCTATTATTTTACCCACTATTTTGCTCGGTATATCTGGATGCGCTGCTATAGGCAATAGTGGAATTGATAATGAGGGCGACAGTCGTAGAGTGGGCAATACCACGTGGAACAACCAAGTCGACACAGACGTTCGCAAGCTACTAGCAACAGAAGTTAATACCGATAAAACAAGATTGATATTTATTCGTAAAAATGATGATGATTTAGAGCAAACTAGTGCCAATATTTCTGTTAATAATAGATATCAAGTAAGCCTACACCCTGGTAATTATACAGCTGTTAACTCTTGCGTTGGTACAAACCAGTTAAGTGCTCATGCTACTGGTTTTAAAGACAATAACTTATTAGCAGATAAAAAAGACTATCAGCTTGATGGTGGTCAAACATACTTCTTCTACGTTGATATGGATGATACAGGAAAAAGTACACTCGAAGAAATAACTGCTGACAGTGCATTACAATTATTAGAAACCAAACGCTATCAAAATCATCAAATTAGCCGTGTCGTACCTAACTGTCCAGCGCCTACTGCAACACCTACTGTGACACCGACACCACCGACTGTGCAACCGACCGTACCCGTACTCGCTGAAAAAGTAACCATAGAGTTAGAAGTCTTGTTTGATACAGACAAAGCTATTGTAAAGCCCAATTATTATAATGAAATATCTGAAGTTGCAGACTTCATGAGCCAATACCCTAATACAGTTGTTACTATTGAAGGTCATACTGATAGTCGAGCCAGTGATAGCTATAATCAAGCTCTATCACAACGCCGTGTTGATGCGGTCAAATCAGTATTGATTACTGAGTTTGGTGTTACACCTGACCGTCTTAGCGCTGTTGGTTATGGCGAATCAAAACCAAGAGCTAGTAACGACACAGTAGAAGGTCGTCAACTCAATCGTCGCGTAGTCGCCATTGTTGAAGAGCGCCCAAGTAACTAGTACATCAAAGATACTTTAACTACTTACGTTATCTAATAAAAAATTAATCGGTACGACCGAAATTAAAAAAATAGAAGGTATACACATGAACACTATTATCGTAAAAACGAACGATGCTACACAGATCGTTAGTCAAGTAGAAGTTGTGACCAAAGATGGCGTGCCTACTGTCATCAAAGCAACTGATAAAGTTAATTACGAGTTTCATAATACTGCGATTGATCGTGCCCCTAACCATATTATTACCAAACGTGTAGCAAATGACTTGCATGTATCATTTGAAGAGAATGGTGAAGATAGTGACCTTATTATAGAAGGTTTTTACGATAGCGCAGATAGTGCATTGGTTGGTATTGCTGAAGATGGTGAGTATTACTACTATATCCCAGATACTGGTGAAACTTATGATTATGTCACTCAGTTAGAAGCAGGTGATGTAGAAGGTCAAGCTCTAGGTGGCGAAGAATATGTAGCAGCTGCGATACCATGGTGGATACCTGCTGCAGCTGGTATTGGACTGGTTGGATTACTGGCGAGTGGAAATAGTAACAGCAGAGACGATGACAGCAATACGGAAGAGGGTACTGCGCCCCTCGTAACAGATGATCGCCAAACTGGCACACTTGGTCAACCAGTCGTTATCGACGTGCTCAGCAATGACACCGACCTTGAAGGCGACATTGACCCAACTAGCGTAAAACTGATCAACCCAGACACAGGTTTTGAAGTCACCAGCTTGACCGTTGCTGGCGAAGGCGAATGGAGTGTTGATCCAACCACTGGCGCAGTCACCTTTACCCCAGAAGCAGGTTTTACCGCTGATCCAACCCCAGTGAACTATGTAGTCTCTGATGTCACTGGCAACAAGTCAAACCAAGCGACCATCACCGTAGACTACCCACCAACCGCACCGAATGCCGTTGATGAAATCCAAACTGGCACACTTGGTCAACCAGTCGTTATCGACGTACTAGGTAATGATACCGACCTTGAAGGCGACATTGACCCGACCACCGTGAAGCTCATCAACCCAGACACAGGTCTTGAAGTTACTAGCTTGGCCATTGCTGGCGAAGGCGTATGGAGTGTTGATCCAACCACTGGCGCAGTCACCTTTACCCCAGAAGCAGGTTTT
>CAJXUF010000021.1 GCA_913061175.1 uncultured Psychrobacter sp. | reverse complement strand
TACGAGATAGGAGTCCGTCTCGTGGGCTCGGAGATGTGTATAAGAGACAGCTGTCGAAGAGCTAATACTGGCAACAGGTACGACTGTCGAAGGTCAGACTACGGCGCACTTTATCAGTGAAGCTGTCAGTCGTCATGTTAATAAAGTGACGCGTTTAGCACAAGGCGTCCCGATGGGCGGCGAGCTTGAGTATTTGGATAGTATGACGCTTGGTCAAGCCATGCAAAATCGTTCTTTTTTATAATGTTTTGATTGCTTCAAAGTCTTACCCAATTCATTTCTTGGAATTGCTATAATTGCTTTATTATTGTTTATCTTTTAATTTTATTAAGGCGCGGTTTAGCGTTTTATTTTCTCCTATTAATGCAGGTATCTGCCCGTGTCCAATAACGTTTCAAACGCCTCAGCTCAATCAAATGCTGCTGATATCAATGATGGCTCATCGCAAGAAGCCGCTAATACTGAGCCAATGTCAGCAGCCACGTCATCTGAGTCAGCTGCTAATAATCCAGGTGTTGAAGTGCTTGATGTTGAGGTGCTAGATATTGATGCACTGCTAGATATTGCTGATGACGTTGCTATTACATGGGTGCGTAAGCAAAGCGATTTAGATGAGGTTGTTGATGCCTTAGCGACTTGCGGACGTGTGGCCTTAGATACTGAGTTTATCAAGCGTGACACTTATTATCCGCGCTTGGCACTCGTGCAGCTGAATACTGGCGATCATGTTTATTTGCTGGATGCACCCCAGTTACAACTGGCTGAACTGTGGGAAGCGCTACGCAAAGTAGATGTAGCTATTTGGCACGCTTGCGGCGAAGATTTGGGTATTTTTTATCTGTTGTCTGGTTGTCCGCCATTGACCAATATATTTGATACGCAAATTGCATTGTCTTATCTGACGGGTCAATTGCAAATGGGGTATCAGCAAGCATTGGCTGATCAGCTAGATATGCATATTGATAAAGAACACAGTCAGTCTGATTGGCTCCAGCGCCCGTTGACAGATGAGCAAGAGCAGTATGCCATCGATGATGTGCGTTATCTGCCAGCGCTGTATCTCAGTATCGAGCATGCGCTTAAGGCTCAAGGGTTATACGATTATGTTTGGGCTGACTGTCAGCTTTATGCCAGTGATTTGTATGACACGCAACACGTCGAAGATGAAGCGATGTATCTCACGATGGCAGATTATCGCTATAATTCACAGCAAATGGCGATACTCAAAGGGGTGGCTACGTGGCGAGAAGAGCTGGCACGTGCGACCAATCAGCCGCGTACCTTTGTGATAAAAAAACAAGCAGTGCGTGAGATTGTCACTGAAAAACCAAATAGCATGCGCGAGCTGGCACATAAAACGACCATGCACCGTAGTATGCTGCGACTATATGGCGAAGAGCTGCTGAAAGTAATCAGAGATGCCAAGAGTCTACCGTCTACAGAGCATCCAGACTGCCTAGTGCCACCATATCGCTCAAAAAATAAAGTATTATCAAAAGCAGTTCAGCAAGCGATTGATGAGCATGCGCGCGAAATAGGTATACCTGCCAGTGTATTGATGCGTAAAAAATGGCTAGGGCAATTGTATGAAGTGGTTGCTCTTGATAAAGACGTGAGCGAACTGCCGCAAGGGCTAAAAGGTTGGCGTAACGACTGGGTCATTAAAACCTTAATTCCAGTCATCAAAAAGCATAAAACCGAACTGCAGCAAGGCATGGGTATTCGTGTTCAATAAGGAATCGTTCGATAATGCGCCGTTTAATAAGGCGACGTTCGACAAGACTGCGAACTGACCCTCAAGTATTCATACAGCTCTTAGCGTTTAAATCGTCCATGCTCTAAAAAGTGTCGAGTTTGCTCGGCGACCTCTGGGTTCACTAGCATGCCAGTATGTGAGACTGGCATGACAATATGATCAGCTGCAGCTTCTATCCTCGTTTCTTCTATATAGACTGTCCCGTCATGTGCAAGCTGCTCATTAAGGGGTGGCTTGTCAGATTTGCGCAGTTTGCGATTGTGATATTGCAAAAACAGCTGACCTAGACCATAAGGTCGGTTGCCAGCGATGACGCCTAGCGTCACGTGTTTGGGCAATGGCGCAACTGTGCCGTCGAGGGCGTCGACATATGAGAGACCTACGACAGCAGGAGTCAATCGCCAGATATAATCTGCACAAACACTGCCTATATGCGGTGTCCCTAGAGTCACGCAACGTCCAATTTTCCATTTTGGATACTGAGCGACAAAATCACGAATGATCAAACCACCCAAACTATGCCCGACCAAATCGATAGGATGATCTGGGTGATGGTTTGTTTCTAGCCAGCTATTTAGGCGGGCGCTATTGGTTTTGATACCATCACGCATACTACGGTAGCCGTACTGATGGGTATCAAATCCTGCTACTTGCAGGCGCTTGGCTAATGGTCGCATGATCCATGGGGTTTGGTGTAGCCCGTGAATTAGAATAACGCGAGTTTTTTGTTTAGGCGCTTTAGGTTGCATAGCAGTATCCAAATGATTGCTTCAGAAATTTAAGATAAATAGCTTATTACCAATATAAGCTTTTATTACATTGAGTTCTTATCGTTTATTTTATTGATAATATTACCTGCTAACGTAATAGATAAAAAGTCAGCAAAATAAAAACCTCCAAGTCAGTAGCTGACTTGGAGGTTTCTCACAATAAACGAGCTGTTATCAAAAATGATAATTACATATAGTTTTCGATACTTGGGCAAGAGCACATTAAGTTCTTGTCACCATAAGCATCATCGACACGAGCGACACTTGGCCAGAACTTGTTTGCACGGATGTACGGCAGCGGGAATGCAGCAGTCTCACGGCTGTAAGGATGCGTCCACTCTTCACTAGTAATCATAGCAGCCGTATGCGGTGCATTGACTAATGGGTTGTCTTCTAGCGTCCAGTTATCTTCACCAGCTTTGGCTTTCATGGCTTCAGCTTTGATAGATTTCAGCGCACTGATAAAGCGATCCAACTCTTCTTTTGACTCAGACTCAGTTGGCTCAATCATAAGCGTACCAGCGACTGGAAAGCTCATCGTTGGTGAGTGGAAACCATAATCCATTAAGCGCTTAGCGATATCGCTTTCTGTAATGCCAGTCTCTTCTTTTAACGGACGAATATCGATGATACATTCGTGAGCCACGCGGCCGTTTTTGCCAGCATATAGGACAGGGTAGTGACCTTTTAATTCAGCTGCCACGTAGTTGGCGTTTAGTAATGCCAGTTCCGTCGCTTTTAGCAGACCATCACGGCCCATCATAGCAATATACATCCACGAAATAGGCAAGATGCTCGCTGAACCATAAGGTGCTGCTGATACTGCTGAGCAGTCTTTTTGTGCATTGTGTACAGGGCTCAAGGTATGGTTGGCCATAAACGTTGCCAAATGCGCCTTCATACCGATAGGGCCCATGCCTGGACCACCGCCGCCATGCGGGATACAGAATGTTTTGTGCAGGTTCATGTGTAGTACATCAGCACCAACGTCTGCAGGCTGCATCATGCCTACCTGAGCATTCATGTTCGCGCCGTCCATATAGACCTGACCACCATGCTTGTGGGTCAAATCACAGATATGACGGATGCCTTCTTCGAATACACCGTGCGTCGATGGATAAGTAATCATTAAAGCACCTAGGCGGTCGCTATATTCTTCACATTTGGCAGTTAGATCATCGATATCAACGTTGCCGTTTTCATCAGTTTTGACCACGACTACTTGCATACCCATCATCATGGCAGTAGCAGGGTTGGTACCGTGCGCCGACATAGGAATCAAGCAAACATCGCGATTGGTTTCGCCCAATGACTCATGATAACGGCGAATCGCTAACAGACCAGCATATTCACCAGAGGCACCAGAGTTTGGCTGCATAGAGACATCATCAAAACCAGTGATGGCTTTTAATTGATCTTGCAAGCTATCGATCATCGCGATATAGCCAGTAACTTGATCACGCGGGGCAAAAGGATGCACGTTGGCAAACTCAGGCCAAGTAATCGGTAGCATCTCACTGGTGGCGTTTAGCTTCATGGTACAGCTACCCAGTGAAATCATGCTGCGGTTCATCGCCAAATCTTTGTCTTCAAGCGACTTTAGGTAGCGTAGCATTTCATGCTCGGTGTGATGCGAGTTAAATACTGGATGAGTCAAGATGTCATCCGTACGCAGGTGTGCGCTATCAAGTGAGACGCGAGCTGTTTCAGGTAGATCGTGTGACTTGTTGACGAACAACTGAGTTAACGTGTTGAAATCTTGCTGATCGCTGGTTTCACTAAAGGCAACGCTCAATTTGGTGTCGCTTAGACGCCATAAGTTGTAGCCGACGTTGTCTGCATTTTTGAAAATTTGAGTAGCAAGCTTCTCTGAACCACAATCAATCACGACTGTATCGAAAAATTGATCATGTACCACGCTCAAGCTGCTGTCGTTAGATTCTGTGATAGCGTCAGCAAACGCAGTGGCAAACGCATGAATACGAGTGGCAATACGCTTCACGCCGCCTGGACCATGATATACCGCGTACATACCAGCGAGGTTGGCCAGCAATACTTGTGAGGTACAGATGTTTGAGTTGGCTTTTTCGCGGCGGATATGCTGCTCACGCGTTTGTAGAGCCATCCGTAATGCAGTATTGCCTTGTGCGTCTTTTGAGACACCAATGATACGGCCAGGTGCTGAACGCTTGGCTTTATCAGAGAAAGCAAAGTAAGCGGCGTGTGGACCACCAAAGCCCATTGGGATACCGAAACGCTGAGTACTACCTAGCGCTACGTCAGCACCCATATCGGCTGGTGATTTTAATAACACCAAGCTCATGATGTCACTGACGACACTGACGTAAGTTTTGTTTTCTTTTACTGCACTGATGACGTCTGTTAAGTCTTTAACGTCACCTTCAGCACCGACATACTGGAATAGTGCACCAAAATAGTCGCCAGATTTAGCGGTTTCAAAATCACCAACGACGACTTCCCAACCGAAGTATTTAGCACGAGTATTAATCACATCTAGTGTTTGTGGATAGACACGCTCATCGACGAAATACTGTGTTGATTTGCTTTTGCTAACACGCTTTGACATCGCCATCGCTTCTGCAGCAGCTGTTGCTTCATCAAGCAATGACGCACCAGCCAGCTCAAGACCAGTCAAATCGATACATACTTGTTGGAAGTTCAGCAATGCTTCTAGACGACCTTGAGCGATTTCCGCTTGGTAAGGCGTATAAGCGGTATACCAGCCTGGATTTTCAAGAACGTTGCGCTGAATGACAGCCGGCATACGAACTGGAGAGTAGCCTTGACCGATATAGCTTTTGTTAACAGTGATGTCGTCTGCCATCGTACGTAGTTTGGCAAGTGCAGCGTGCTCACTCATCGCTACTGGCAAGTCCAATTCTTTGTGCAAACGTACTGGCTCAGGCACAGTGTCATTGATAAAGCTTTGCATATCTTTATAACCAACAGCGCTGAGTAAGTCAGCTTGCTTGGTCTCATTTGAACCTAAGTGGCGATAGACAAATTCAGCTTCGTTGAACAATCCTTGAAAGGTATCAAACGATGGGTTTTGAGAGATAGTCATGACAATCCTTGGTTAAGGGAGTAATAAAGAAAATAGCTATAGCCCAGCCTCTATGAATTAGATACGGTGTCAGTCTCGTTTAGTCTACTACTTGTAGTACTTTCACTCGGCTTCCTTGTATCTAAATCATATTGAACCGACTATAAAATCATAGTTTGAGTTGTGAGTTATACGTAATGCACAAACTGTTTTTGATCGAAACGGAACTGGGTGTTGTAAACGCCATTGTCAGCACGTTCACCTGCGCCAATCATCATAATGATATGCTGATCGTTGCCTAAGCCTAGTAGGCGTTTCATAGCAGGCTCATCAAAGCCGCCCATAGCACAGCTATCAAATCCATGAGCACGTAATGCTAGCATGAGGTTTTCGGCGGCAAGTGCGGTGTTATTGGTTGCCCAGTTTTTGGTATCTTCAAACGTATAGTAAGGCGATTTAATTGGGCCCTTTACGCGTCTGACCACTTGCGTAGCGCCCCATTTCGCAGCCGAAACCACGTTGGCTGGGCCGCGCAAAAAGTCCATCGTGACGACTTTGTTGTAGTAGTCTTTCACTTTCTTTGGCACTGGCTGATCAGGGTATTCGCGCAATACTTGCTGAGCGTGATCATGCCAAACATCAGTACGAGCAACGATGGCAATCAAACGGGCTGATGTTTTTGCTGCGTTTTGATTCATGCAGTTTTTGATGGCGCGTTTGCGATTGTCAGCATCATCGATAACATAAAATTCCCACGGCTGTAGGTTGCTAGAGTTTGGTGCTAGCATGGCCAAACGCAGACAGTCTGCCAATACGTCGTCAGGGATAGGTGTGTCAGTAAAACGGCGCACGGAACGGCGTGATTCTACGATATCGCGAAAGGCTTGTAGCTGCGGCGTATGATCTGGCGTGGCAATGGGGTCTTTATTATCGGTGTTGGCATTCATATTAGGATCCATGCTGAGAATTGGGTTATCAGTTTGCGTCATTATTGATAGCACGTATTCATTGGGATTCGAATAGGTGATCAATACGAGTCAATAAGATAACGCTTGGTAGCAATAACATCGGACGATAATGATTGTTGGAGATCTACATATAAAGCTGCTTTCAAATAACAAGCATGGTCAATAAGCCAATACTTTTCATTAGAAAGGTTGTTCAAACAGTTTAAATAGAGAGTATAGATACCAGCTGTTGCCAGTATCTATGATGTTTAGTCGGGGCTAGTGCTTTGTATAAGCTAATGTCTTACAAATGCTAATGTCTTGTGAGAGCATGCTTAGCTTATAAGTCGCTTTCGTACTCGTCAGCAGTCATTAGTGCTTCGTAGTCAGCGATATTGTCAGGCTTCATTCTGAAGAACCAACCTTCGCCGTATGGATCAGAGTTAATGATTTCAGGATCATCTTCTAGCGCTTCATTGATAGCGATGACTTCACCTGAGATCGGTGCATAAACGTCAGAAGCCGCTTTTACTGATTCAACAACTGAGATTTCGTCATCAACAGCGATGATATCGCCCACATCTGGTAGCTCAACGAATACCACATCACCCAATAGATCTTGAGCATGGTCAGTGATACCAACAGTGATCGTACCGTCGTCTTCTAGGCGTAGCCACTCGTGACTCGCAATATATTTTAGCTCTGCTGGGATGTTGCTCATGGTCTCTCTCCTAAGTGATAGAGGTTAATTAACAAAAATAATGGAGGCTAGGCGTGTCGTCATTTTTATACTCGCGTGCAAAATGACAACACGCTCTAATGATAGAATTTATAAGACCTAAGAGTCAAACTGTTGCTTGCCGTTACGGACAAAAGGTAGCTTTAATACGCGTACATCGACGAACTTACCTTTGCCGCGTAGATCGACTTGTACACTGTCATCGTCTGATAAGCTGGCAGGCACACGAGCAATCGCGATTGAATTTTTTAGGCTAGGGGAGAATGTACCACTGGTGATAATGCCAGTTTGCTCGTTATCAGTGCCTTGATTGATAGTCACTGTCATGCCTTCACGCAATACGCCACGCGTGGTCAATAGCAGACCCACTTGTTTCATGGCAGTGTTGTCTTCTTTTGACTGCTTACGTTTGCTGACCAATGCTTCACGGCCGACAAAGGCGCGGTCGTCTTTTAGTGCAAGCGTCCAGCCCATGTTGCACTCGTAAGGGCTGATGGTTTCGTCCATGTCATGGCCATAAAGGTTCATGCCTGCTTCCATACGTAAGGTATCGCGTGCGCCAAGACCGGCAGGTTTGATGCCATTTGCTTTTAATTGCTCAAAGAAAGCAGGGGCATCATCGGCATGCATAATGACTTCAACGCCATCTTCACCAGTATAGCCAGTACGAGCTACAAACCAATCGGTGCCTTCGATATCGGTCAAATCAGCACCAACGAAAGGTTTTAGTGCTGCTAAGGTATCTGCCCAACTTGGTTTGGCTTGAGCCAGTTTTGCAATAGCATTTGGACCTTGGACGGCGAGCATGGCAAGCTCAGGACGCTCGGTAATCTCAATATTGAAACCTTCAGCGACCTTATTAAATTGTGCTAAATCCTTGTCACGAGTGGCTGCGTTAGAAACGATACGGTACTCAGTTTCTTCTGCGTTCATCAGGTAGACGATCAAATCATCGATGACGCCGCCTTGCTCATTGAGCATACCAGAGTACAGCGCTTTACCAGCGGTAGTGAGTTTGTTGACATCGTTTGCGAGCAGTTTTTGTAGCCAAGCTTTGGTATCAGTGCCTTTGATATCAGTCACAACCATATGTGAGACATCGAACATACCTGCATCTGTACGTACTGCTTCGTGCTCTTCGATTTGTGAACCGTAATGAATGGGCAATTCCCAACCAGAAAAATCGACCAGTTTGCCCTCACTATCAATATGAGACTGGTAAAAAGGGGTGCGCTGAGGAGCTTGGCTTTGATCGTTTTGAGAAGTGATTTCTTGAGAATGGGTATCAGTCATAACAAATCCTTATGTGTACATCAGTCGTACTCAGCAGAGTAAGGAGTGATGCGCAACGTAAAAGTAGCGAGAAGCAATATTGCAAGGCGCAAATATCACATCAAAGGGTGACACAGAAAGCAAAGATGAAGACGTAAGCCAAACAGACGCTGTACGTCAGTTTGAGCTAAAGCCCTATCTGTCCTGTGACCTGAGATTTTCAACACGAACCATCATTAATGGGCGATTATATGAGCCCTATCATCGATGATAGCGTATTTTCTCCCCTTCGGTGGGTAAGACGTCGTCCGTGCTTACCACTCTCCAGATTTGTTATGCCTTATGTTTGATAAGGTAGTGCGCTATGAGCGTCATATTACTAAACACTATCAAACAACAGTGACATGCGTTTTTCAGTCCTTTTACCTGAGCGATTGGCAGGGTGGATGCGCCTTCGGTGGTTATCTAGCAATTGCAATAGTTGTATAACCAATGGGGTTCAATACAAAAACGATGCTGATAAACTCTCTCCTGAAAAACGCTTTTATTATGAAAGGTTCAAAGCGCTTTTACAAGTCATCAAAGCCATTAAAATAAATAAATTTGGCAAAAATGATGTTTTAATAGGGCAGTCTGTCAAATAGGTTATGTTTTACAACGATATTTTTATCGCTCATATCAGCGTTTTATCTGTGTGTTTTGACAAAAATTACGATAGCAAAACGCAAAGCGACTACTGGTATTTGCCTGAAATATGCTAACCTACGCCCATAGTTTCTGATAGGTGGTTTTTATGCATTGCGATATTTATAAATTTCCCAAACACGACGACATGTATATCTACATTGCGCGTCCTGATTATCCTGATGATACTGATGAAATCAAAGACTGGCTTGGTGTATTACCAAAAGATTTCCGTGCAGGTTTAGGTCGTAGTAAGTTCGTCATGCATTTGGACTTATCAACTAAAGATAAGCTCGCTCGTGTCGATAAAGAAGAAGTGCTGGCAAAACTGCAGTCTCAAGGTTACTTTGTGCAGTTGCCGCCGCAAGACGTGATGCGCCGCCAAGCAGAGCTGCGTGCTCGTGAATCGCAGGACAGCATCTACAATTAATAGATTTGTCAGCAAGTAAGTGTGGTAGGACATATATCAGTACGCTACCTTGAAAATAGCGTCGATAGAAACCTACGGCACACTTGCCCACATGCATTTGGGTAGAGAGTCGTGATAAACTGACACCCTACGCAATGTACATATAAGCTTACATAATGCATAAGTTCATTATGTAGTTGGCCTCATTCTGGTTCTACAGAACGCACATATACCGCTAGACACAGATTGTGTCATCGGCGATAAACGCAGGTAAATAAACACGCATGGACTGGTTAAAAAATATCTTACATAGCTTACCGCTAGAGTCTATCAGTGACATTCTCGGTGAGATTGCCATTTGGTGGGGCCAAATGGTAAAGGATGTCCCGCCCGCTGATTTGCCGATGTATGCTTATCTGGGCGGTGCTGTTTTGGTACTAGTGCTATGGATACTCGTTGCTCGTGTATTGCCAAAACCATTGGGCGGTATGAGCTGGATGGTTCTGTTTGCGGTATTACTAGCACCAGGTACTGCACTTGGCGATCCGAGCGAGCTTGCACCAGCCAGTATTAGCGTCGTCTATGCTGTGATGATGAAAGATTACGCAGGCGCGATTGCCAATATGTTGCCGATATTGGTGATACTGGTCGCAGGGTTGTTCGTTGGTTTTGTATGGCAGCTGATACGCAGCGCATTTGCATCAAGTTTGGACAAAGCCCGTAGCCGCAGCGCAGAAGATACACAGGCCACATTGCAAATGACCACAGGCAGTTATTTGCCAGAAGGCACTACCGTAACCGAACAGCCTGAGACTAACGTGAGCTTAAAAAAAGACAGTACGTTGGCTAAGAAACCAGATAGCGATACGTCTGATAAGTGATAAAAATAGGCTGGGCATTAAGATAGTACTATTGTTTTAGAATTTATTTGATACCCGAATAAAAAGACACCGCTGCGTGTCTTTTTTTGTGCTCGACTGTTTATTAGGCATATAAATAATAGCTCACTATACATTGCACATAACAATTGTTAATAAATGCGAACGCATGAGTATTTTGGCAATGCATCAGGCTGTGCTAATCTAATTTATTCTTTACTAACTTATCCTTTATTAGTCATTTATGTTTTAGACCTATCCATTTATAACAACTTATCTATAACAACAATCGAGATCTGATTATGACCACAGCTGAAAATACTAATCAAAACTTTACTGGTACCAGTAGTTATATTGCTACCGATGATTTGCAACTGGCAGTAAATGCCGCTATGACCTTACAAAAGCCATTGCTGATCAAAGGTGAGCCTGGCACAGGTAAGACGTTGCTTGCCGAAGAAGTCGCTGAAAGTTTGGGCATGCCATTGATTACTTGGCACGTCAAATCGACGACTAAGGCTGAGCAAGGACTGTACGAGTATGATGCAGTATCGCGCCTGCGCGATTCACAGTTGGGTGATGATAAGGTCTACGACATTGCCAACTATATCAAGCCGGGCAAGCTGTGGGACGCTTTTACCAGTACAGAGCGTAGCGTACTACTGATTGATGAGATTGATAAAGCCGATATCGAGTTCCCAAATGACTTGCTACATGAGCTTGATAAGATGTCTTTTTATGTTTATGAGACGGGCGAAACTATTACTGCGGCGCAGCGTCCCGTGGTTATTATTACTTCAAACAATGAAAAAGAGCTACCAGATGCGTTTTTGCGTCGTTGTTTCTTCCATTACATTGACTTCCCAGAAGAAGAAACCATGCGCCAAATCATCGAAGTGCATTTTCCAGATATTCAAGAAAAACTGGTCAATGATGCATTGGATATCTTCTATAAGCTGCGTGGTATTCAAGGTCTTAAAAAGCCGCCATCAACGTCTGAATTGGTCGATTGGTTAACCTTGTTACTTGCTGATGATATGGCTCAGAATGAGCTAGAAGAAAATCTGCGCGGCGAGAAATCTATCCCGCCTCTATATGGTGCGTTGCTCAAAAACGAAGCAGATGTGAGTTTATTACAGCGTTTTGCCAATATGATGCGTCGCTAATGTTTGCAGCTTGCGTTGGCTTTAATATCTTGTGTCCGATATCGGATGTCTATTATGAAGGTCAATGCAAACGCTCAACCTGTGACTGTACCTGTACTAATTAATGATATCAGCAATATCACCAGATAATAATATCAGCCAATAAGTGATACGACTCTTATGTTTATCAAACTATTCTATACCTTGCGTACTTATGGCGTGCCAGTCAGTACGCGCGAGCTGCTCGATCTCAATGCCGCATTAGATAAAGGGCTCATGATGCAGTCGCATCCTGAAGATCCAGCGCTGACTACTTTTGCCAGCCGCGAAGATATGTATCGGCTGATTCGACTGTGCATGGTCAAAGACGAGCGCCATTTTGATAAGTTCGATCGGGCCATGGCGGATTATTTTGAAGGTGTCGATAGTCTCGATATGGATGAGCTATTAGCCAAGCTAACAGATGTGCCCAAAGAGTGGCTAGATTTAAAGCTCGACCCAAAGAATCTGACCGAAGAGCAAAGACGCCTACTGAAAAAGTACGGCTCGCTTGAGGAGCTGATGAAGGCGTTAGAGGAACGGTTAAAAGAGCAAAAAGAGCGTCATCAAGGTGGTAGTAAATGGGTAGGGACGGGCGGCACTTCGCCATTTGGTGCCTATGGCGATCATCCAGAAGGCGTGCGTGTCGGCGGTGAGTCTCGAAAACGTAGCGCAGCAAAAGTCTGGGAGCAACGCAAATATCGCAATCTCGATGACGATAATCAGCTCGGTACACGCCAAATTCAGATGGCGCTACGCAATCTGCGTCAGTTTGCACGGACTGGCAGTGCTGACGAGCTTGATATTCATGAGACGATTAAGCGTACGGCAAAAAAGGGTGTGCTCGATATACATATGCAAGCGGAGCGCCGTAACCGCGTCAAAGTGTTGATGTTGTTTGATGTGGGCGGCAGTATGGATATCCATGTCGAAGCGCTCGAAAAACTGTTTTCTGCGGCAAAAAATGAATTCAAAACCTTAGAGTTCTTTTATTTTCATAATTGCTTGTATGATTATGTGTGGAAGGACAACAATCGTCGCCATAGTGCTCCGATGCCAACGTTTGAGCTGCTCAATAAATATGGCCGTGAGTATCGTGTTATCTTCGTCGGTGATGCATCGATGTCACCTTATGAGCTGATGACAGTCGGTGGTAGTGTAGAGTATATGAATAATGAAGCGGGCATCGTATGGTTGAAGCGCGTACTGGAGCATTTTGATAAAGTAACTTGGCTCAATCCTGAAAACCCGTCGTATTGGCAATATACTCAAACCATCGTTGAGATCAAAAAGCTGTTTGAAAATAAAATGTATCCGATGACGTTACATGGTGTTGAAGAAATGACTCAATATATGGCACGGTAATTTTGATATTCAGCCTGATTGATAAAGCCTGTTAGCATAGGTTGAATCTTTATAATAACAGCCGTTATGACAACATAGCGGCTGTTTTTTATTGATGCCAATGAACTCTATATTGATTGTATATTGGTATGCCTAGTAAAGTGTGTTAACATTCATTTTAAATGAATGTTATAAATATTCTGAATTGGGCGGTTAAAAATTTTGATGACTACTGTAAAAAGGTCTGCTCATTATTGCCAGTTTAGACCGATGATTTTTAACATCTCAATTTATCAATGTAGTTAATGATTAAGAGAAACAACATGGCCTCACCAAAAACGTTAGAAATCGTCACCGCAACTGTTCCTGTACTCGAAGAGCATGGCGTTGCGATTACCACTGTGTTTTATAAAAATATGTTTAATGAGCATCCTGAGCTATTAGATATTTTTAATGAGACCAATCAAAAATTGGGAAGACAGCAGACGGCACTAGCAATGACAGTATTGGCCGCTGCCAAGCACTTGGACAAACTGGCTACGCTATTGCCACAAGTGACCCAGATTAGCCACAAGCATAGAGCCTTACAGATATTGCCTGAGCATTATCCTATCGTTGGCAAGCATTTAATTGGGGCGATAAAAGAAGTATTAGGAGAGGCGGCCAATGACGATATTATCCATGCTTGGACAGAAGCTTATGATGAAATTGCCTCCGTGTTTATCCAGATTGAACATGGTATGTATGAAGCAGCAATGTGGCAGGGGTTTGCACTGTTTAAAATCACTAAAAAGGAAGCAGTCGCTACAGATATAGCAGCCTTTACCGTGGTACCAGTCGATAAGAGTGAGAACAATAAAGGCAATGATTTAGCAAACGCTCAAGATGTTGATTTAAGCAAGTTGACCTTAACTGCCGGTCAATATATCACGGTGAAAACAGACCCAAAAGATAGCGACCATATAGCCCTGCGTCATTATTCTCTATACTCTGCCAGTACCGATACGGGCATTCAGTTTGCTGTTCGACGTGATAACCGTAATGAGCATCATGGGCTGGTCTCTAACTATATGCATGATCAACTAGAAGTAGGTGATGCAGTTCTATTATCGGCGCCCGCTGGTGACTTTGCGATCAATCAAGGTTTGGTACAGCAAAATGATATTCCGTTAGTATTGATGAGTGCAGGGGTCGGGGTTACGCCTGTACTGTCTATGCTAGAGGCGCAAGTATTAGCCAATCCTAAACGTCCTATTATCTGGATTTATGCATGCCAGAATATCGCCCATCATGCTTTTTCTGATGAGGTAGAGGCATTACTTGCTAAGGTTGAGAATGTAGAAAAGCATATATTTTACTTTGAGTCTGGGCAAATATTAGATGAGACATGGCTTGCTACCTTGCCTAAGCCTGCCGATATTTATGTATGCGGCTCGATGCCATTTATGGAAAGCATGATTGATGGGTTAGTAGCATTAGATCATGGTGTCGATAGTGTCCACTACGAACCGTTTGGCCCTAAGATGAGCTTGGGTGGCTAGTTTTTAGCGATTGTTAGCCATTAATTATTACCAATAACAAAAAAAGCACTTGAATGACAACGTCATTTCAAGTGCTTTTTATTGAACGCAATATGAGAAGCAATAGGAGTTAGATATTAACATTGAAATATAGATGCGTATTACTCTTTATTTTCAACCACACCAATCATGACGCCCATCTCTTTTTTATCCTGTTTATCAATGCTAGGCGCATATAATGCCGATGCAATCCCACCATCTAAAAACAGCGCATTCGGGCAGCTTAAATTGTCTTTAAATAGGGATGCAAACTGATAAAACGTGACGGGTTCATCACTATTCACAAACTGTATGCTATCGTCACTACAAACGCCCGCACCATTACGAATCTTGAGTGAGGTGCTGTCAGGTTTGAACTGTGGATGTATCTCGTTATTGATGACTAGCATGGGGCCTGATTGCGTCGCATACCAAGGCTGCACATCACCATTGTTTAGCTGCTCATCTAACGCATTACTTTCGGTGATTTGCACGTTGCCAGCTTTGTCCCACCACATAACCCCATTAGGTAATAGATGAAAATTACCGCCACCTTCTTTTGTATTTAGCGATTTGAGTTCTTTGCCTTCGATAACGGTATAGCCAATCGGTGCATAGTTTTCATTATACATGCCCGCATTCATCGCAAAGTTGAGGGTCTCATAATTCGGTAATGTGGCCAATAACGTATTAAAGGTTAGCAAAGGCTCATTGTTATCAGAAGATTGCCAAAACAGTTGTAATGAATAACGCTCGCTCGCTAACGCAGCAGCATCCACACGGCAGACACTGTAAGCAAAAGGCGTGTCTTCAGTCTGACATGACCAGCTATCGGTATTGCTACTAGCCGCATTAGTATTCGTCTGCTGGCAGGCGCTCAGACCGAGCGCAAGCACTATCGTTGATAGGGATAAGGTAAAAATAGAACTTGGCATCAATCACGCGTCTTTTTAATGTATAAATTATTTAAGTTTGGTCACTATCTACTGCTTAATTACACCTTCATTACTACTTTTTAAGAACAACGATTTAGGCGCTGATTCAGTCGCTAGTAGGCGGGAAGTCGCGGATTGTGTTATTCACATTACCAATTAATCGCCCACCATCGGTGAGGTTGGTCAAATGCTCAGAATTATATCCAGTGCTGTGTTCTGTTGGCGCACCAGTTTCTTTGCCCTTATCACGCGAGTCTTTGTTATAAGCAATGAGCGCATCATTATTGGCTAAGAAGCTATCAGGGTTTGCCATGACCCACATCTGGTTGAATATATCAGCACGGGCGCTATGATCGAGTAGTGCGCCTTTATCAGCAAAATAGAAGAATTTGGATAGCAGCTTAATTTGCCCATCGTCTAAGCGGCGTGCGATATGATACGGCTGTAATTGGCTAGGATGCTGTAAACCGACCGCGCCTACGATACTGGCAAGCGATTTTAGCGTGTTTTTGTGGAAACTTGCAACACGCTCAGCCTTACTAGGGACGTCGAGCGCCTTTTGACGATATGGATCTTGTGTTGCCACACCCGTCGGGCAAGTGTTGGTATGACAAGAGCGCGACTGAATGCAGCCGACTGCAAACATAAAGCCACGTGCTGAGTTGCACCAATCGGCACCTAGCGCAATCATGCGAGCGATATCAAAGCCTGAGACTATCTTGCCACTGACGCCAAGCTTAATTTTGTCACGAATACCTGCACCAACTAAGGTATTGTGTACCAGCAAAAACCCTTCTACCATTGGCATGCCAACGTTGTCCATAAACTCGACAGGCGCTGCACCTGTGCCGCCTTCTGCACCATCGATAACGATAAAATCAGGATAATTATCCGTCTCTATCATCGCTTTGACAATCGCCATAAATTGCCATGGCTGACCAATACATAGTTTAAAGCCAACTGGCTTGCCGCCTGATAAATCACGTAGCTGCTGCCAAAAGGCAACCAGCTCGCGCGGGGTGCTAAATGCGGTATGCGAAGAGGGCGAGATACAGTCTTGACCCGTAGGCACTTGGCGCGTGTCTGCAATCTCTTGCGTGATTTTGCTAGAGGGAAGGACGCCACCTTTACCAGGCTTAGCACCTTGTGAAAGCTTGATTTCAATCATCTTAACTTGCGGATCGACGGCTTTTTCAGCGAAAGACTGTGGGTCAAAGTTACCTGCGTCATCACGACAACCAAAATAGCCTGTACCCAATTCCCAAATCAAATCACCACCGAACTTACGATGATAAGGGCTGATAGCGCCTTCGCCCGTGTCATGAGTAAAACCGCCCAATTTTGCGCCTTGATTGAGTGCCATGATGGCATTAGCTGACAGACTGCCAAAGCTCATTGCTGAGATATTGAATACTGACATATCGTGTGGCTGCTGACAATGCTCACCGCCTACCATGATTCGAAAGTCTTTGTTCTCTAGTGGTGCGCTGATGGTAGATTGCAAAAACCACTCTTTGCCATGAGTATATAAATTGTCCAACGTACCAAAGGCATTGGTATCACTGACGTTCTTAGCACGCTGATAGACTAGTGCGCGCTGCTGGCGTGAAAACGGCACTTGTTCTTTATCGTCCTCAAGCAAGTACTGGCGAATCTCAGGGCGAAAATCCTCTAATACATAGCGAATATGTCCAGCGACAGGGTAGTTGCTCAATATCGCGTGCTTGGACTGAATCAAGTCATAGATACCAAGTGCCACAGCCAAACCACCGATCACAATCAGCCACCAACTTACCAATAATAGACCCGCTAATAGAATTAAAATCGCCGCGCCGAACGTGCTATAGCGAAGTAATAATCCAATAAAATATGGCGAGCTGGTTTTTGGTTCAGGGTTCAGATTGGTACGAGATTCAGGCATAGCGAGGCTCAATAGTAATGATTGATATAAATAAGATGCTTACATTTGTCGCGTACATCATACACGCATGACGTCATTACGTCGGTATCAATGGGTAACAGTGTGGTCAGAATCATTTTTGTTAGGAGCGGCATTAGTTCGATTACGGAAATAAGTAATGACAGTATATGCAATAAAGTGATTAAAAATAGCCCATATGCTACTTTAGATAGCGAAACCATCGGGCAAGGTAGTCATAATATTTTAATAAAATATCTCAATGAAGACATGCTGACAACTATTGATCCATTTGATGCGGTGCAATTGGCATATGTGATTGAGGTCTGCTATCAGCACAGCAGCCAAGCGGCGGCAGGGCGCTATCTGTATGCCAACTCCAGAAACCAGCTAAAAAGCAATAACGACAGCGATCGACTGCGTAAGTATCTGCTAAAGTTTGGGCTGAGGTTTGATGGGTTAAAGCAATAATATTAAAAAGGATATGATATGAACAATACAGGATTTGTAGCAGGGACATTAGTGCATACAGACAAAGGTCTAGTACCAATTCAAGAGCTAAAAGTGGGCGACTTAGTTTTATCAAAGCCTGTACTCTCCAAGCCTGAAGATGGTAGCGGTGACATAGAGTATAAGCCAGTGCTCAAGACCTTTGTGCATAAAGACAAAGAGATGTGGATCGTGCGTTTAGAGAAAAATGATACTTCGCCTTATAGATTAAAACCAGATGATGAAAGTTTTGATATTCACAACTATCTGCTTGTCGATGAAAAAATTCAAGCAGCTAGCCGCTTTAGTAGTTTTCTAGCGACGCCCAATCACCCTGTTTGGATCGTTGGTGCCATGGAAAACCCACAGGCGGACATTGAGTTCTATGACCAGCTTCACTTTAAACGTGTGGATGAACTACAGCAGTATGAAATTGCTGTGAATACTGATGGCGTAATGTATACCGTTGAGCGTGTACAACCTACCTATCAAGTCGCTAATGATAATTTAGAATTCAATCCAAATTATTACTGGTATCAAGAGCACTATCATGAAGACTACTACGATGATTATGTACAAGATGCCGAAGCGCATATGCTCGACTACAGCGAAGTAGAATATAAGGGTATGGGATATGTTGATGACATTAGCTTTTATCAGGAGAAAGGCTATTTGGGTCAACATATTGAAGATAATGGAGGCACCATGCGTATGTTCAATCAATTGACCAACGCGCAAGGTGAACATATTTTATATCAGGCAACTGTCTATAATTTTGAGGTGGCAGACAACCATACCTACTTCATTGGTCGAGCAGGACTATGGGTGCATGACGCCAGTTTGAACAATCAGCCAAATCGATAATAAAAAATAAAAGGAAAATTAATGAATAACAAAGGATTTGTCGCGGGAACGCTCATTCATACGGATAAAGGGTTAGTACCGATTCAAGATATTAAAGTAGGTGACTTAATTTTATCAAAGCCTGTACTCTCCAAGCCTGAAGATGGTAGCGGTGACATAGAATATAAGCCTGTCATAAGTACGTTTACATCCCCGAAAAAGGAAAGAATCTTTAAAGTTGAATACTTTAATGAGACGGTAGCCAAACAAGGTGAAAAAGGTAGAAACTATATCTTATGTACCAGCAACCACCCATTTTGGGTAACTCGCCAGCCTGAAGATTTAGAGGGTGAATGGTTATCGGCGGAGCGTTTACTAGCTGGATATCTAACGTCTGCTCATGGTGATACGATTGCCTTAGACGATTATTCATTTATCCCTGTACGCACCTTACCGAACTTCCCTGAAGGTACAGCGTATACTCAGAGTATTGAGGAACATGACTTATGGGAAACGGACGGTCTGGTTCAATCTGTGAAATTTACGGATAATGGCTATCAGTATGTCAGTTTAGCGGATACAGAAGAAGCGTTCAAAGAAGAAATCAAAACTGTCAATCTGCAAACTTCTGATGCCAAGTTGCTCATCAATGAAAAGGCACCCTTTATTATAGACTCTGATCTTTATAAAACATTGAATGTCCGCTTAGTTCAAGATATGACTCCGTCCGCTCATTCTTTAGAGCGTTATATTGAGTTTGTAAACGCTCCGTTAATGTATGAAGGTAGGATAGTAAGAGAAAATAAGATTACCAATAAAAAGTCTCATGAAATAGCGCTATATACTATTGATAAATATGGTGATGCAACAGGATTATCAGAAGATAGTATTCACGAGCAGATGCGACGCTATAACGATGTCTGCTCCAATCCTTATGAAGACCATGTCTATAACATAGAAGTTGCGGACCATCATACGTATTTCGTCGGGCATGATGCGGTGTGGGTACTGGACGCTAAAGAGCCAGCCAATTAACCAGCTCTTTAGTTTATATCAATAGAAAAATTATGACTGGCTGGAAGGCTTATATATTCACCATATTACTGTTTTAAACCCCACCGCCAATCCGCTCCGCCAATGCCTGCAATTTTGGCACTATCATTGCAGCATACTCATCCGCTTCCCAGTTAGCACTTGGTACACTGGCATTGAGCGAATACGTGTATTGCCCTGTTGCGACATCATATACACCAACCGCGACTGCCAATATGTCAGTAGAAAACTCCCCATCAGATACGGTATAGCCATACTTTTTATAATGCTCTGCCGCGCTGGCTAGGGCAGTTTGCGCGTGGTTATAATCCTCGGTAGATAAATGCTCTTGTAGATTACTAATGATGACCGCCTGTCTTGCTTGTGAGCTTACCGCATAAAAAGCACGTCCGATGGCCGTGCGTGCCACAGGGACGGCTGAGCCAACCTGTAAGTTGACCGATAGACGAGCAGGACTACGGCAACAAGCGTGATAGCGCATTTCTCCTTCGACTTCGGTTGCCAAATTCACAGATACTTCGTTTTCACTAGCGAACTGACGTAATAGTGGTTCAGCCGCTGCTACCATATCGTGACGACTCCATGCGGTCGCGCTTAGGCGTACAGCACTACTGCCCAATTGATACTGACCATAATCATTCGTTCGTAAAAAACTAAGCGTAGTCAAAGTATGAATCAGGCGAGTAATGGTTGCTTTCGGTAGTTCGGTCATCTGACATAGCTGTTGATGGGTGAGCCGCTCATGATGCTCAAAAGCTGCCAGTATGATCAGTCCCCGTCCCACTGCCGTCACAAACTGTCGGTCATTCTCTTCCTTATTTTGACTCATCGTTGCATGCATGCGTTCGAGTAGCGGAGTAGCTGTTGATAAGGGTTTTGTCATTTTATACTCATCTTTTTTTGATAAAGGTTTACAGGGCAGCGAAAGTTTGGTTAAATGGTTTTAAATTATGAAACTAAGTTTCGCACAGCGGAATAACGAAGTCAATGACTTGTTAGACCAAATGATGTATCAATCACTATTCGTCAGTCAGGATGACTGATACCAAGGAGATCCACATGGCAACATCTACTAGCCCACGCTTTGATTGGGAAGATCCTTTCTTATTACGTGATCAGCTCACTGAAGAAGAGCGCATTGTCACCGACAGCGCGCGTCAGTTTTTTCAAAAAGAGCTGATGCCTGGCATTATCGAGGCCAATCGTAACGAGAATTTTGACCGTAATATCATGCGTCAAATGGGTGAAATGGGTCTGCTTGGTGTTACGATTGAAGGTTATGGCTGTGCTGGCTTATCGAGTGTTGCTTACGGTCTGATTGCCAAGGAAGTGGAAGCCGTTGATTCGGGCTACCGTTCAGCGATGAGCGTACAGTCAAGCTTGGTTATGCATCCTATTTGGGCGTATGGCACAGAAGAGCAAAGAGAGCGTTATTTGCCTAAGCTTGCTTCGGGTGAGTATGTCGGCTGCTTTGGTCTGACTGAGCCAGATTCAGGATCTGATCCTTCATCGATGTCTACTCGTGCGCGGGCTGTGGATGGCGGTTATGAGCTGACGGGCAATAAGATGTGGATTACCAACAGTCCTATCGCTGACGTATTTGTCGTCTGGGCAAAAGACGATGCCGGTGAGATTCGCGGCTTTGTTTTAGACAAAGGCATGAAAGGATTATCAGCACCGAAAATCGAAGGCAAGTTTTCACTACGTGCGTCAGTTACGGGTGAGATAGTTATGGACAAAGTATTCGTTCCTGAAGCCAATGCTTTCCCAGATATCCGTGGCCTAAAAGGGCCATTTGGCTGCTTGAATAAGGCCCGTTATGGTATCGCTTGGGGTTCGATGGGTGCGGCTGAATTCTGCTGGAAAGCCGCCCGTCAGTATACGCTCGATCGTAAGCAGTTTGGTCGTCCGCTAGCGGCAACACAGTTGGTACAGTTGAAGCTTGCCAATATGCAGACAGAAATCACCTTAGGTCTACAAGCAGCGCTACGCGTGGGTCGTCTGATGGATGAAGACAATGCAGCACCTGAAATGATTTCACTCATTAAACGTAATAACTGCGGCAAGGCACTTGATATCGCTCGTATCGCTCGTGATATGCATGGCGGTAACGGTATCTCTGATGAATTCCATATCATCCGTCACGTGATGAACTTGGAAGCCGTCAATACTTACGAGGGTACACATGATATTCATGCGCTTATCCTAGGCCGTGCACAGACAGGCATTCAAGCGTTCTTCTAAGCGTTTTTAGCTAATAATTTTTGGTAAAACTGTATTTTATGACGTACGTTACTGCTTGGCTTTTTATCAAAAGAGCATTAACAGTAGCGTACGTTTTTCAGTTGTTCTTCATGATTTAGCTATTTAAACGCTAAATCATGAAGAACAATTTTATGATTAAAAAATATGCGACAGAGTAAGGGAATCTCATGACAGATATGATTGATATGGCTAATATGCCAAAGGGCGCATTGCATGGCATTAAGGTGCTCGATTTATCGAGAGTGCTGGCTGGCCCTTCTTGTACGCAAGTGTTAGCTGATCTTGGTGCCGAAGTCATCAAGGTTGAGCGTCCGCATATCGGTGATGAAACGCGTCATTGGGCACCGCCAACATTCAGCGATGATACCTCCGCTTATTACGCTACGATTAACCGCAATAAAAAATCGCTGACGGTAGATATCACTACGCCGACAGGGCAAACCATCATTAAGCAGCTAATCGCTGACAGTGATATTTTGGTTGAGAACTTCAAAGTCGGTGGTCTAAAAAAATACGGCTTGGATTATGACAGTCTAAAACAGTCCAATCCGCGGCTGATTTACGCGTCATTGACAGGTTTTGGTCAGACAGGTCCCGATGCTAAGCGCCCCGGTTACGATTATATTATCCAAGGTCTGTCAGGTCTGATGAGTATCACGGGTCCAAGCGATGGCGAGCCGCACAAAGTTGGCGTGGCAGTGGTCGATTTGTTTGCAGGTTTGCAGTTGACGATTGGTATTCAAGCGGCACTATTGGCGCGTCAAAATACGGGTGTTGGTCAACATGTCGATGTGGCGTTGCTCGACAGTGCGCTTGCCATGCTTGCCAATGTGGGTATGAACCATTTGGCCTCCGATAAGATACCGCCAAGGTTGGGCAATCAGCATCCTAATATCGTGCCGTATCAAGTATTTGCGGGCGAGGGTGAGCAGCACTTTATTTTAGCCTGTGGTAACGACAGTCAGTTTGCCAAACTGTGTGAGGTGCTCGCAGTTGATTGGCATACCGATGAGCGTTTTACGACCAACCCACAACGCGTTGCAAATCGAGAATTGTTGTGCGGTGAGCTAAATAAGCATTTTGCTAATCAGCCACGCGCCTATTGGCTAGAGGTTTTAGATCAGGCAGGTATTCCATGCGGCGCGATTCATAACCTGTCTCTTATACACATCTGACGCTGCCGACGATATGCAGTGTGTAG
>CAJXUF010000020.1 GCA_913061175.1 uncultured Psychrobacter sp. | reverse complement strand
GACTGTCCCTGACAATTCGCCTTCACCTGTACCACTATTGAATGTGCCATCAATGGTCGCTTGCGTGCCGCGGATTTTGGCTGCCGCATTTACTTTGGACAGATTCACGGGCAAATCAAGCATGGCTATACGGCCATCAGATAGTTTTACGTCGCCATAGAACTGCGGTTTGATTAAGGTACCGCCTAGGCCACCCGCCATTGTGACGTTACCTCTTAGGACGCGCATACCAGGGAAGAAAGGCTTAAATATCGCAAGATCAAGCTCGTTCAGTACCAATGCACCAGAGATTGGTTTAGGGTCTTTATAAGGATCGACGATCACTTCAGCATAGCCACGCGCCCCGCGTCCAGTATTGATATCGGTACGCAATTTGATACCCTCAGGCACAGACAAAGCAATGAGAGAGACACGCTTGTATGGCAAGGTCATTGATGTGCTCTCGCCATCTTGAACAAGGCCAATTTTGCCATTGTCTGAGTATAGCGTGGTATTAATGGTTGGCGGACGACCACGTTGCCATCCGACGATTGCTTTACCATTAATCTTGCCATTCCAGTCAATATCTTCTGGCAAGAACACTGAGAATAACGACGTATCTAAATTCTGCAACGCTACATTGACTTCACCTTGGTCTGGCGATGCCACTAGTTTTTCTCGTAGACAGAGCTTGCCGGTTTGATCCGTGGCCTGCCAGCAGTGAGCGGCAAGCTGTACTTTTAGATCACGATTCTCACCACCCTGATTGTAAGGTAAATTCACAATCAGCTGTGCAGGTTGCAATTGATTCAAAGTCGCATATTTAGATTTAATGCGGCCTTTTCCAATGACACCTGACCAGCTTAGCCTGTCTCGATCAAAACCACCTTTTAGCCTAGCGCCGACATCGAGTTGCTTATTGGCCACATTGAGATCGACCACATGAGACTTTTCGGTCCCATTAAAAGACGCTTTAACACTATCGAAACTTTGACCAGCAGCATCTAGGCCTTCAGCCGTGACGATTAACTGGCTTGGGCTGTTGGCTAAGTTGACCAGCTTGCCGCGTACACGGCCTTGACGCAATATAAAGCCAGGTAGCGCGAGTCGCTCACCAACCAAGTCAATATAAATAGTAGGCAGTGCTTGACCAGCTGGTTGAGATAGCGTGGCACCGCCCGTGACTTTACCAGCCAGTTGGCTAGACAGCTGATCTAGACTGGTAATGTTAATTTTGGTTTGTAGCTGTTTGGCATTGCCGTTAGCGGTGACATAGTTGTCACCCCAACGCAGCACAAGGTTATTAGCATCTAGGCTATCAATCAAAGCATTCACTTGCTTATATTGTGCTTGAGCATCTTGGGTCTGAAGTTGTTTGAAGTAACTTGCTAAATCTTTAGGCAAACGCATTTTCGCTGATAGGCTGCCTTTAGCACTCAGTTGCTGCCCTTTTAGCATGCCATTTAGATTAACTTGTTTAATATTGACGATCTGCTGCGTGTCACTCCAGCGGCCATCTGTATCAATCGTACCAGTGATAAGGCTTGGGGTATCTTTTAGGAAATAACCAACATTAAAACGATCCATCACTGCCTTGATATCCCATGCAACGCCTTGACGCACATCAACGGTACCGCTGGCATCAATACTACCTGCCGCACCCACATGACGGAAACGGTTGATACGGATCAACTGACTGTCACCACTGGCTTCTATATTCAGCTTACCTGCTGGCAGTTGTTCGGCATCCAATATACCGTTGAAATTTACGGCAAAGCGCTGCAAAGTACCTGCAGTGTTTTTGCTGTTTTTTGGCGCATTTTGCCATTCGCCACTGGTTTTTAGATCGCCTGTGATTATCGCTGGATTATTGGGTAAAAAATAACCCAAGTTGAACTGGTCAAAACGACCATCTATATTCCAGCCGATATTTTTACGTAAGTCGATAACACCTTTCGCATCAACTGCGCCCGCTTCACCTTTATAGTTCAGCTTACGAATACTAATCAGCTTTGGCGTACCCGCAGCATCGATAGACAGACGGCCTTGTGGTACATCTGCCGTATCAATCCGACCATCAAAACGCGCATCAAATACTGACAGCTCACCACCTACGATATCGACACTGGCATCACCAGCACCGGTAATACCGATAGCACGATCTGCTTGCGTCGCATCGAGCTGCGCTTGCATATCGGTATTGTTTAAAGTAATCACGTGACGTTGACCGCTGACACCATTTTTGGTGATGTTTAGCAGTCGACCACGTGCACTTATACTACCTGTTAGGCGCTCAAGCGGTAAATCGCTACGATATTTCTTAGGAAGTAAACCTTTGGTGCTGGCATCAATCTGCCATGTCAGTGGACGCTGTTTGTTCGCTAACTGAATCTGTCCTGTGCCGGATAAGTCTCCTACTATGCCGTTATAATTAAGACGATTGATATCAATGACATCACCAGCCTTACGTATACGTAGATCATAGTTGCCCTTGGGGGCAGCATTTAGTTCATTGATAACGGCATTGGCATCGACTGATAGGGTCGAACCACGAACGATGACGTCCGCCTGCCCACTAGGACTGTCGATATTGCCAATATTGGGTACGTTACGGCGGGTTAGGTTTTTCCAGTTAGCATCAATATACCAAGGCGCGACTTGCTTGGACTTGGCAGAGGTTTTACCACGGACCATATTGGCATTGATGTGCTCACCATCGCGCTGACGCAAATCTGCATCGATCTGCGTATTACCAGTAGGATTCTGCTGCTGATAACGCAATGACAGTCTACCGTTTAGGGTTTGCGGGGCGTAAGCTTTGAAGTCAGTATACTCAGCCGGAATAGCTTGGCGAATATCAAAGTTACTACCCGTCGCACGCACTGTGGCCTCAAAACTGTCTTTCCAATCTAAAATACCTTGTAACGCCAAACGTCCCGCTGGCACGTCAGCATCTAGGCGATCTATACGTAGCTGACTGTTGGCGATAACGGCGCGGCCTTGGTAATGACCTGATGGAATGTCTTTGGCTGTCAATTCAGTATTGATACGCAGCCGTATCTCAGAAATGACACCAGAAGCTGTGGCTGTACCGCTTTGTAGGCGAATGTTTTGGCTGTCAGCGTAAGGGATAAGAATATCATCCCACTGTAGTTTTGCATCAAACGGCGCACCCGCATCCAACCCCTGTACTACAAAGTCGCCTTTCACATCGCTATCGTTATAACGACTGCGCACCTTACCAACAGTACGTTTTAGCGTTCCGGTTGCAGAGATATTCAATGGGTCGATATAGGCTTTTTCAAGGGCGCTGACTTCCGCAATCGCACTCAAATCTAGTGGATAGTCGCCCTGTAGGTCGATCTCTCCTTGCAAGGCACTGACTTTCACAATATCAGCATACTGCAAATCACCACGACCAACGGTTACCGTACTACCCACCCACGTCAAGTCACGCGCCGTAATGTCTTGAATAACGATAGGATCTTTGGTTACTTGCTTATAGGTGATTTTCTTAATTTTTGCTTGATCAAAACGCAAGTTTACTGGCAATTTTAAAGTTTTATAATCGAACGGTTCACCAGTAGGCGGTTTTTTATTGATAATCTCTATGGTCTGGATGTCTGCATCGCTTAAATGTACTTCTTTTGCAAATACTGCGCGCCAGCCTATTTTGACGTAGGCCTTATCTACTAATATCTCAAGATCTTCAGTCGCTTCAATATCGATATCAGTGACCCAAATACCATCGCGCAAGTTACCGCGTCCGTATTTGAAATCAATACCTGTTTCGACACTGATTTTTTCTAATATAAACTTCGTACCAGCATCAGTACCTGCTGCATAAAAGAATATAGCAAACATGATGGCTAGTACGATAAGCACCAATACCAGAAGTTTGAGCAGAAATGACAACGGATACCAACGCCTAACGGCACGGGCATCACGCTGTGCTGGATCTTCATCTGGAGCATTATTAGGCGGGGTATTTTCTGTCAGCATGACACTCAACTACGTTAAAAAATGAAGACCAGCAATCGGTACGATAAGTGATAATTAGAACATTTGAAGCGACTAAACATTTGGAACTACTACATTAAGCGATTATAACGGTGAACCAATAAAGAAGTGTAGTCGTACTGGAATGCTTTCCTCGGTCACACCAGCAGCCACATCGACACGTACCATTCCTACAGGAGATGCCCAGCGGATACCGACACCAACGCCGACTTTTGTCTCAGTGTCAAAATCTTTATCGTAGGCATTACCGACATCAGTAAAGAATGCGCCACGGAAACCTGGTTTAAATTCATAGTTATACTCAGCACTACCGACCGCTAGCACCTGCCCGCCCGTTAGATAGCCTTTGTCTAATGGTGACAAGCTTTCATAGTCATAACCGCGGATACTCTGATCGCCACCTGCAAAGAAACGCAACTTATAAGGTACGTCATAAAAATCATCCGCCCAGATATAACCTGCATTAGCACTACCTAATACTTGATGTTTTTTGTCTTCGCCAAAGCTATAGATACCACTAACACCTGCACGAATAATCGCCATATCGGTATCACTGAATGCGCTATCAGTGCCAGCCTCGATTGAATAGTACTGGCGCATACCTTGAGTTGGGTTGGTAGCGTTATCAGTATCTGTTTTATTCATACCATAGCCAAACAATAGCGCACGCTGTTTCGGACTTGAAGAGGTAAAGCGGATAGGCAGATCATCTAGCGCTGCACCATCAACCCCCGTCTCAAGCTCATCCAAGCGGTAACGCACAGAGTAGCTACGGTTCCAGCCAGTATCACTACGGATATTACGTGCCAAAGCTGCCTTCAGCGTTGTGGTCGACAGATCAAAGTTGCCTTCGCCTTGGTCAATCACTTCCTCTTCATAAGTAAGACGCCCATCTAACTTATCATTGAGCGGATGCTTCCATGGTCGACTGGCATACACAGCCACATTTTTGCTGATTCTCGATACTTCCGTTTCTGCACCTGCTTGATAGCCTTGGCGATTGAGCAAGTTGTAGTCTATTTTTGCGGTAGCGCGAACGCCAGTATCTGTTCCATAACCCAGACCGACTTGAGCATCACGTGGTTTATCCGCGTATACAAACACATATAAAGGCACTTTTTTGCTTTCTGCAACGTCTTGTGGCGTTTTACGTCCTGCTAGCGTTGGCGGTACAAAGTTCTCGTCAGCGATCAGACTTTTTTCGTCAGGGAATATCTTTTGTGCGACATTACTGATTGAGTCACTGATTTTACCCAATAGGTTATCAGCTTCCTGATCTTTTTCATCGAGCACACGGTCATTCGGCAAGCGGATTAGTCGCTCTGCTTTTTGTCTGATGGCTTGCAGCTTATCAAGGGTTGCTTCATCAGCCTCAAAATCAATAGCAGCGATATCCGCTTCATTGACCGTCTCGCCACTGTTAGCACTCAGAGCATTATCGCTCTCTGCACCTATGTCACTATTATCATTGACCGTATCTTCTTTGCTAGCAGTGACATTTGAGGCAGCTGCGCCATCATTGCTACTCAGATCTGCGATGCCATCATTGTCTACATTGTTAATGTCGTCATCTAATGTGTCGTTACCCTCGGTAGCAGCATTGTCAAACGCCAAGGTGCCAGCTTCACTACTATCAGTTGGCGGTAGTATCGACTCGACGTTGACCGTATTAAAGTAACGAGTTGCCGATAAGTCATTACTAAACTTCGTGACTGCTGGACGATAAAACGGCTCACCCGGCGTAAAGCCATAGAGCTGTTGTAATAATGAAAGCTCTACTGGTAGTTTGTCAGGGTCTTGGGTCAGCGTATTGGTTTCTTTGTCGTAGGTAAAAAACACCACATCATCAAACTCGTAACGATCACCTGTGTTGTAAACCAACGAGACATCCGCTTTGTTATCAGGCAAGATGATATCAACAGATTTATTCAGCCAATACTGGTCAAAGTAGCCGTAGGTATTGCTCAAAGATTCTAAAGCCGCTTTACTGCTCTTATAGACACGATGATTAAAAATATCACCTTCTTGCGGTGGCAAGTCTGCCTCAAGCGATGCAAACTCTTCCTGCTCACTGCCCTCACCGCGAATCTCAATAATACGGCTGTCTACTAGTACCGGCTCGCCCAGCTCTTCAATCACAACATTGACCGTATCGCGATCAGGTTGGGTCAAACGCAGCTCAACCTCATAGTAACCAACGGCTTTAGCAGCATTCTGTGCCGTCTCACGCAGACGTGGCAATGCCGCAGTAAAGTCAATAACCGACTGAACAGAAGTATCATCCAATGCTGCTTTGATGTTTTTCATCGGCTGAATATCATTATCAGCTTCAATCAGTTGAGCCTTACCATTAGGAGAATCTTCAGCGGATACTTGCTCTAGATAAATAGTGGTTTCTACATTTGGCAAAGCCACCACGCCACCGTCGTTAAAAAAGCGATTGTAAAGACGCGTCACGATATTACCTCTATTGCGTGCGCGTGGCCGTGGTCTATTGGCTTGTTCGATACTTTGATCGACGGCCTGAGTATCATTCTGATAATCTGGTAGATAGTCATTAGGATTGATAATATCTGTTGTCGTACCTTCTACATTGGCAGGCACATTCGTGCCAGCTATCACCTCATCACTACTATCATCAGTCGTCAGGCTATTTTCATTCTTAACAATAGCTTCATTGCTAACGACATCTTCGTTGCTGACAGCGCCACTTACCTCAATCGGACGTGACATCCCTTCAGCTGTGCTCGCCTGTTCTTGCGTTGTTTCACTTCTCCCCAACGTATCAAGGTTGTTGGGTGCTGGCAAGTTTGTTGCATCTAGCTCTGTATCTAGACCAATTGGCGATGTTGTGTCATCTAACGTAGCGATTGGCGCATCAAAGTCACTGTCATTATTGCTAATATTGATACTGTCAATGTCTTGAACATTCTGCGCATCCATTGCCGCTAGCTCACGATCGATCTGCTCAGGCGTCATCATTTGATAACCCTGCTGCTGAATCTCGGTTGCTTGTTGCAACAGGTCATCATTAGAAGCGATTGATTGAGCATTAGTAGGATTATATGAAGTACTTGGACTATCAGGGAAAATCTCTAAATTCTGAGAGTTGTTGTTTTGAGAAGTTGCGTTTTGAGCATTGGCATTTTGCGTCGTCGAGTTTTTAGATCCTGACTTTGTCGAGTTAGGTTTTTTAATTCCCAAGCTCTGTTCGCTATAGTCGTCCAATACTGACTGATCAATGATGCCTTGTTCCACTGCTTTTTTTAGACGTAGCGCATCTAGAGCCATATCTAGCTGAGTGTCGTCATCGGACAATGTAGCTGATTGCTTGATAGATGCTTGCTCATTAGCAGCTTGACTATTGTTATTCTGGTTACTAAACGTTTGATTGCTATCAGTTTGGTCAGCAACAGATGAGTTGGTGATAGCGGTATCGTTTGCATTATTAATGGTATCTGCCATTGCCGCAGGTGCCATACCGAACAAACTGGTCGCAAGCGCAGTGCACAGTGCAGAGCGTCTGAAATTTTTACGCGGAGCTGCTAGATATGTACTTGGATTATTACTATCGTTTTGGATTATGGCTATGTCACGCTGCATCATTAGACCCTTGCATGCTCGAGTTGAAGGCTGCTTTATCATCTTTACGTCCTATCAGCTCACGCGGCACAATCTTATCAACGATAACGATCGTCAAGTCTGACCGGTGAATAAACTTATAGCAGTTATCTGGAATTAATGGTTTACTACTTTAATTTTATGACTGGTTATCTATAGTGTCGGCTTTAGCAATGTATGTCTACTGCCTTGTAGGTCTACTAGCTTAGAGAAGGCTACTAGTTTATAAATAGTGTTGATGATTAGTAGCCTTTGTTTTCACTACTATTTATACCCTAAAACGCAATCACATAAAATTTATAAATCATAACTTAGTTAAATATCGAATCATAGCATTGACTGCATGTATTTTCACCGAAGCCTTGCTATTATACGGCTTAATATTGATAAAACCTATGCTATATCTTGATATAGTTTTTAATAAAATTGACGATTATTATCATAAAAAAATTATCGTTCAGCGCCGCTCTTTTCTTTATTAGTCGCGATTTATCTGTAGGAATGTCCATGTCCAACCAGTTCCAGTTATTCAAGCGCCGTCGTTTTAGCGCTATGTTTTTCACCCAGTTTTTGGGCGCATTCAATGACAATATTTTTAAGCAGGCGCTCATACTGGTGCTCACTTATACTGCCGCCAGTAAATTGGGCGTAGAGGTCAGCATCCTTAATAACTTGGCCGCCATGTTATTTATCCTGCCCTACTTTTTGTTTTCTGCTTTGGCAGGACAGATTGCTGATAAGTATGAAAAGTCAAAGCTCACGCAGTTTATTAAACTCCTTGAGCTGGTCATTATGGCAGTTGCCGCAGTCGGCTTTGTCTTTGAATGGTATGCACTGCTATTTGTCGCGTTGTTTTTGATGGGCACACATTCGACTTTCTTTGGACCGATTAAATACGCTTATCTGCCACAAGCGATGAAAGAAGATGAGTTGGTCGGCGCCAACGGTCTTTTTCAGATGGGTACTTCGCTGGCTATTTTAGTCGGTATGATTGTCGCTGGTATTTTGACTCAGCTATCGCAATCCCTGTATTGGATTAGTGCCACGGTGTTGGTTGTCGCTGTTTTGGGATATTTAGCCGCACGCTATATCCCTACTATGCCAGCGATGCAGCCTGACCTGAAGATTAACTGGAATATTATTACGACCAGCTTAGCCACTGTCCGTTACTTATACTCTCTGCCTTTTTTGTTCTTTATCATTCTTGGCAACAGCTGGTTTTGGTTTTATGGGGCGACGTTTTTGACCCAAGTGCCAGAGTTTAGCAAGGTGATTTTGCTTGGTGATGAGTCCGTCGTTATTTTCTTACTCACATTGTTTTCTGTTGGTGTGTCAATCGGTTCGGTGTTGTGCAAAACCTTGACCAAAAACAAAGTCAGCTTGCGTCTGTTACCTTTCGGTATTGCTGGATTAAGTATCTTTGCTATTGATTTGTATTTTTCACTTTCAGGTTTAGATATAAATGTGAATAATGACACATTACTTGGCATCGGTGATTTGTTTAATATAAGTGGTAGCTGGCGGGTGTTTGCAGATTTGTTCTTATTAGGATTTAGTGGTGGTTTGTATATCGTACCGCTATATGCTTCTATGCAAGCCTACGCACCTAAGAGTCATCGAGCACGTATTGTCGGTGCGAATAACATTTTTAACGCGATATTTATGGTTACCTCAGCAATTTTTGCGATTGTTATCTTAAATGTTTTAGGGTTTACACTACCGCAGCTATTCTTGGTGACAGGGCTATTGAATATCGTGTTTGGCGCGTTCTTATACATAAAGCTCAATAAACATATTAAGCATGCCGTTATCCAAACCAACGATGGTATAGCACCGTAAATATGGTTAGCGCCTTAAATAAGTTTGGCTCCATAGATACAGTCTAATGTTGCGCTGATGGTTTCGTAGTTATGATAGCTATAGTAGTTTGCCCACTATCTATAGATTATTTATGGGCTATCTAGACAGTAATATTCGAGCCGATAATTTGGATTGTTTGTTATAGTAATACGCATCATGCCGTTGCGTTTAAACGGTAATACATTTTATTGACAGTTTTTAACACCATCAGGAGTGAGTTATGACCCTGCGTCCTTTATCTAAAATTGACCAGTTGTTACTTGGGGTCGATAAGGCATTACGAGCTGTCGTGCCACATTCCAATCCAAGCACGCGTCCGTTGCCCGTCAGTAGCGATGAGATTCCTGAGCTGACCATCACAGAGGCACGGCACGTTTCAGGTCTTATGCGTATCAATCATACAGGTGAAGTATGTGCGCAGGGTCTATACCATGGCCAAGCGTTTGCCGCAAAAGATAGTGGTGTCAAACAAGCCATGCAACAATCGGCCGAAGAAGAAGTCGATCATTTAGTCTGGTGCGAGACTCGTCTAAGCGAACTTGGTAGCCATGCCAGCGTATTTACACCGCTTTGGTACGGTATGTCTTTTGGACTCGGTGCAGTCGCAGGCGCGATCTCAAACGAGTTTAGTCTAGGGTTTGTAGCGGAGACAGAAGCGCAGGTCAGCGAGCATCTACAGGATCATATCAAGCAGTTACCTGAACATGATCAGCGCTCAAAAGAGATACTGGCACAAATGGATAAAGAGGAGCTGCATCATCGTGAGCTAGCACTTGCAAGTGGCGGCGCTGCTTTATCTCCTCCAGTACGTCGAACCATGCGATGGATGGCAAATCGTATGAAAGATACCGCTTATCACTTATAGCTTATGGTTACAGGTACTGTTGTCGATTTTCTTACGAATCAATAGCTGCACAGATTTACGTAGGTTTGCTTAATTCTAGCGATTAACAATCCTACCACAGATAGTGTAAAGCTTAATTTGCTACGGTATTAAAAATTTGTACGATTTTGCAGCAATACGCTATTTATATTACCGTCCAATCAATGAATAACAACCAAATAAATTAAACAAGGTAACGATTTCTATGAAAGCGATTCTCTCTAGTAGCCACTCTATTAAGTCACCGAAGTTTGCAACGTTGACCGTTATGGCTGCAACCTGTGCCACGCTGTTATCTGCACCCGTGAATGCAGCAGAAACTGATGCCACTGCAACAGCTGTACCTAGTGCGATGGACTCAAGCAAACGTGTGATTCGTCTTGCTCGTCCTAATGCAGCCATTAGTCCTGCTCAAGCCAATGCCGCTCAAACAAGCCTGCGAGCAACAGCCAGCCGACTAATGCGCAAACAACTAACATGCAACTAAGCGGCACTCTGCAAAACAATGCATCTGTTAGCACTGCTCCACCTCAAACACCGCAAATGATGTCGCCTGCTGCTGCACCTGTCATGAACGGCACTACTCGTGTCTATGAGCCTGGTCCAATGACAGCTACCGGTATCGACTTGCGTAGCGGACAACTTCCGAATATTCCTACACCGCAAGTACAGCTCTCAGACATGAGCTTTGTTAAAACTGTACTGATTCCACAACAAAAAGGGCTAGGTACTGATAAGCTTGATGTTAGCTTATTAGATGACTTCATCGCTGACGTATCCCCTAACGCGCGTCACTATCCACCAAACTTCCCTAACCGTTCACAGCGCCATTACACGCGTGAAAAAATCAAAGTATTGGCTGATTGGATCGAGCCATATGCCAAGTCGCCAGACGCGTCTTTTGATGTATTGCTTCGTGCCGCTAAGCTAAACGGCATGGGTCGTAACCTAGACTTAGGTTCAGACTACACAGTACGTGGTGGTCAATATGTCGATCGCGCTATCAAGCTGCAACCTGATAGTGGTGAGGCTAACTTCCTATACGGCATGATGCTATCAGAAGGTGGCGGCTTCAAAGAAGGTCAAAAGTATCTAGATCGAGCTGTTGCTTTAGGCTATACCGAAGCAGAACAAAGCTTGGCACAGTCAGATCTACTTAGTGACCGCCGTGCTAATGCGTTAGAGCGCCTACGTCGTCTTGAAGGGCAATACCCTAACAATACTGTTATTCCTCAACAAATCAAACTTGTTGAAGAAGGCAAATTCTACATTTGGGATATCCCTGCCCCTGATATTAGCGTAAAACCAGGTGCTTAGAAATTTTGTACTTGTTGGGCTTAGCTATTTAGGGTTTGATTCATAAGATATTTGTTTCATAAGACTTTCACTAGGTCAAATATCTAATAAATAATCTAAGCTTTAAATACCAAGCGCTTTTGTTTTATATCTATAAGACAAAAGCGCTTTTTTTCGACTAGTAGAAACCCTTTCGTTTTAAAACACGCCTTTATAGAACTGCAAATGAATAGTCTAACGCCAAAAGTTGCGCTACACTCATTATCAATTGCTACTTTCATTATTGATACTCTCATAACCACCGTTTATTGGACTGACTTATGACTTTCGCTGGCTTTAGCAAACAGACAGTAATGCATACTAATAAAAAAACCCTGCCCATTACGTCACTTATGCTTTTGGCGGCAACAGTATTGCTACCAGCGTGTAGTACGGTGACGGTCGATAAACAAGCCTCGGCCAAGACCATCTCAGCGCAGCGCGGCAATATCGTCACTGACAATGCGCTAAGCAGCGACACAGCATCTGCCTTGCTATCAGCAGGACTGAATGAGCAAGCCTGTATGCAGCAATTTGACTTATGCTTGACTCAGCTCTCTGATAGTATGCTTAACAGGCACTATCGGCCTGCCTTAGCTATTTTTGCAGAACTGCACTATGCAAAAGCACGTCAACTATCTGACTCAAAAAACTGTCGTAATGCGCTTGCACGCCCGCCACTTGATCCGTATTACGCTAATGCACCCTTAAGTGATGAGGATGCAAAAACACAGCAAGAAGAAACCGACCTATGTCTGACAGACTATCAAGCAAGGTTGTTTGATGCCGTCAAATACAGCTACACCTACCTATTTTATGACAGCTTGACCCATGACTTTGAAGGTACAGAGCAAAATAGCAATAGCCATCGTGCGCAAAACCGTATTCCAAATGACAACGACATCCAAACCCAAGACATTTATAACGCTGCTAGCAATGACGTTATTACTCAAATCTACCAATCGACTGAAAATGCCAATAAATTGATGGGTGATACAACAGTAGAGTATTTGCCGATAACCTCTACCAAGCGTGATAACACGGATGAAGCAGCGATTGCCAATCGACCACCATTAAAGGGCAAAGCAACAGACCAAGTCAAAGTCATGAAAGTTACCGTAAATGACTACAATCTTGATATTTATTTGCCCAACGAAAACAACTATCTGCAAAATGCTCATAAACAAACTTCCGCTTTGGCAGACTTATCATCCACTTATGAGCTGCGACTATCGGGTCTCAATTCTGTGAGTAAGCGCCCTGGTTTGGGCATCAGTTTGGTGGCGTCATTGGATGATCGCTATACCACCACAATCCGTCAGTTACTGGTCGCCTCATTATCTGGTCGTCTAACAAATGAGGATAAAAATACGGACGACAGCGAGCCAAGCTCACGTATTTATCCGACTGGACATCTGCTATTGACTGGTCTGATTAAGCCAGACGGTGATAGCGTATTAGACGCGCTGAGCAGTCGTAAGCTTGATATTCATTTATACAATCCGTACCAAACCGAATCCGTCAATATCCTCAACGATGACTACCCACTGGCAGCCAACTTTTCGGCAGGATATGGCTTATGGTTATCAGAGAACCAGTTAGATGGCGTAGGTTATCTAAACTTGATTACTCGCCAGCCAGATGCTCAGCTGCCCAAACTATTCATGCTTGAGCCTTATGACCCTGATAAGCGCGTGTTGATTATGTTGCACGGGCTAGCCTCTAGTCCCGCCACATGGGTCAATCTGACCAACGATATTCTTAATGATGACAAGCTGCGTGATAATTACCAAGTTTGGCAAATATTCTATCCAACCAATCTGCCTATTTTAGAAAATCGTTATCAGATTCAGCAGTTAATCAACAGCACCTACCAGCAAACTGATCCCAATGGACAAAATCGTGCCAGTCAAAACAGTGTGATTATCAGTCATAGTATGGGTGCCATTATCGCTCGCATGATGCTATCTGATGAAAATTTAGTCGATGATTTAGATAAGCTTAATGACAAAGATATCCTCTCTAGCAATGAAAAGCAGCAAATCCGTAATGCGCTCAAGACTTCTTTTGGCGAAGATGAATTAAAGGAGCGTTTTGAGCTACAGGCGTTGCCGCAAGTAGACACCGCTGTCTTTCTATCTGCACCTTTCCGTGGTACAGATTATGCAGATCGTTGGTTCACCCGTGCGCTACGCCGCATCGTTTACTTACCCGTAGGTCTGGTCAAGACATTCACTGATAACTTAGCGACCATTGCCACACAAGGCGATTTGGCACAAAACCCACTTGGCGCATTATATTTGCAGAACGGTGCCAGCCAGTTAAGTGACAAGTCTTCTTTTATAGAGTTAACCAAAGACATCACTATGAATGAGCGTATCACTTACCATTCAATCATTGCCAATAACGATGCCGATATCACTAAAGGATTGGCGCAAACGCAACCAAATGGTGCCAAGATTGATTTGTCTCAAGCGGTAGAAGAAAACTCTGGAAATGAAACGGCGAGCGTTGATGTTAGCGATAATACTGAGACATCACAGCTACCACCTGAGCCGCTTGTTGCTGCTGTAACGGTCAATGATGATATCAGTCAAGCACTGACCGAGCGTTTGTCAGATGGTATCGTTCCTTATAATAGTGCCCATCTCGATGGTGCTGCGTCTGAAACAATTATCAATGGCGGTCATAGTATCCAGACCAATCCGCAGACCATTTTGACATTGCGAAGAATCTTGCATAAGCAGCTGCAAGAATGATGTAGATTTTTGTTATTTCACAAGGTTTTTGACGTATAAATCGTAACCTTCAAATATTAGTTATAGCTTTCAGATAAGCAGTATGTTTACACATACTGCTTTGTTTTTAATAATATTAATTTTATTTTTCAATGTTTGAATTATGTTATTTTGATGACTCTTAGGTCTGCAACTGACAGATTGGATTGCTTGCGTGTATATCTAGGTGAGCGCATAATATATCTATAGCACATGACAGTAATATGTAAATTTATAAGGACATAAATTATTCAATTCAGCTAAACAGTGAGTCGCAAACTTAGCCACAATTTATGTCTAATGGAGCTAAGTCCACGTCACTGAGCTATTGCCCGTAATGCTTGCCACTTTGATCGATGGATAGTTACGGACAGTTACTTGAGCGTTGTATGGAAGTCAGCGCTATTCAGCTAACAGATGAGAGTAACCGTTTATGTTCGCTACATTTATGATTGACCAGCTCGATGCGCTGATGCTTGCGCGTATTCAATTCGCTTTTGTTATCTCGTTCCATATCGTCTTTCCTGCCTTTTCTATCGGACTTGCCAGCTGGCTTGCGGTACTTGAATTCCGCTGGTTAAGAACTGGTGAACCTATTTATGCTGAAGTGTACAAGCATTGGGTCAAAATATTTGCTGTCGTCTTTGGTTTAGGCGTGGTATCAGGCGTGGTGATGTCCTACCAGTTCGGTACCAACTGGGCAGTATTCTCTGATAAGGCCGGTAACGTTTTAGGCCCATTACTCGCCTATGAGGTATTGACAGCGTTCTTCTTAGAGGCGTCCTTCTTAGGTATTATGCTATTTGGGTGGGGTCGCGTGAGCAAACGCATGCATTTTGCTTCAACCGCCATTGTTGCTATCGGTACCTTGATTTCAGGTTTTTGGATATTGGCCGCCAACAGCTTTATGCAGACTCCTCAAGGTTTTATGATAGGTGCAGATGGCCTACTCTATCCTACCGACTGGCTTGAAATTATCTTTAACCCATCGTTCCCTTACCGTTATGCTCATATGATGACCGCAGCCTTTCTGACCACTGCCTTTGTCATCGGTGGTATCGGCGCATATTATATTCAATCCAAAAAGCATGTCGAGCACCGCGCGCATGGTCGTGTAATGCTAGGTATGGCGATGATTATGGCCATCTTTGTTGCGCCTGCGCAGGTATTGATTGGTGATGAGCATGGTCTAAATACCCTTGAGCATCAACCTGCTAAAGTGGCTGCGATGGAAGGACTCTGGGAAGATGAGCGCGGTGCCGCATTACGCTTATTCGCGATTCCCGATCAAGAAAACCAGACCAATAAGTACGAAGTAAAAATTCCTTATGTGACTGGTTTAATCCTAACCCACTCGTTAGATGGTGAAGTTAAAGGGCTCAAAAACTGGGCACCTGAAGATCAACCACCCGTTATTATCGTGTTTTGGGCGTTTCGTATTATGGTTGGTATTGGCATGCTTATGGTACTGGTCGGCCTATTCAGTCTATACAAATACTTCAAAAAACAGCAGTTCAATACTGACAGTGTATGGTTCCACCGTGCTTGGATGATGATGACTCCGTTTGGTTTTATCGCCTTATTATCAGGTTGGTTCGTAACCGAGACAGGACGTCAGCCTTGGACGGTTTATGGGGTCATTCGCACTGCTGAAAGTATGTCTCCTCTTGCAGCACAGCAAGTAGCGACGACGTTGATTGGCTTTATCGTACTGTACATATTTGTCTTTGGTGCAGGCAGTTTTTATATCTTGCGCTTGATTGCTCAAGGGCCGAAACCTTATACAGATCCTGCAGAAGATAACTTCTACGAGCACTCAGTGACCGAGAGTCAAGGCCGCGCGTTAAGTGGTGATAGTAATCCTGCCAAAGGTACTGAAGAAGGCTTAGATGAGCCTGCAAATGATGTCGATGATGGAGGATTACGCTAATGTTTAACTTCGGTGATGTATTAGATTTACCTCTCATTTGGGGCGGTTTGATTGCTTTGTCTGTCTTTATCTATGTACTGCTTGATGGCTTTGATTTAGGCTGCGGTATCTTATTCCCATTTGCAGGATCAGATAAAAACCGTAGCCGCATGATGAACTCTATCGCCCCATTTTGGGACGGCAACGAGACGTGGCTAGTGCTAGGTGGTGGTGGTTTATTCGCAGCATTCCCTGTTGCTTATGGCATCATTATGACAGGTCTGTATTTGCCAGTAACTGCCATGTTGTTCGGTCTTATCATGCGCGGCGTGGCGTTTGAGTTTCGATTTAAGTCCTCTTCGCGTCGGCATGTATGGGATACCTTTTTCTTTGTCGGCTCAGTCGTTGCCACTTTCTCTCAAGGCATTATGCTTGGGGCGTTAGTGCAAGGTTTAGAAGCCAGTAATCGTCTATATACTGGTGGCCCATTTGATTGGCTCACGCCCTTCTCGATTGTGTGCGGATTTGCCATGATTATCGGCTACGCTTTGCTTGGCTCGACGTGGCTTATCATAAAAACAGAGCACACGTTACAAGTATGGGCGCGCCAAGTTTCTAGATGGATGCTTACAGCGTTACTAGTAGCGATGGTTGTGGTCACAGCGTTTATGTACTTCTCAGACATCGATGCATTAGAAGGGTGGTTTAGTTTCCCAGATTTATTGTATCTCGCTCCTATGCCTATCATTGTCATGCTTTTATTCTTTATCATGCGTAAAGACTTAAAAACTGAGCGTGAGTATCGTCCATTTTTACTAACGGTGGCTCTATTTTTAATGGGTTATATCGGGGTTTGTTTCGCCCTATTCCCTTATATCGTACCGTATCAAATGACGATTTATGAGGCTGCTGCAGCCGATACTTCGTTATCATTCATGTTGATTGGCGCATGTATCATGTTACCGATTATCTTGAGCTATACAGCATTTGCTTACTATACCTTCAAAGGTAAATCTGATCACAATCCGATGTACTAGTCGCTAATCGCGGCAAGTAACGGATCAGCTAAAAAGGATGGCTATCATTGTTTGTAGATGGTAGTCACACTTCAAACGCTAATCAGGAGATCTCTATGAAAAAGTTCAGTAAAAAACAATCGCAATGGGCATGGTTCGTGGGTCTATATTTGGCAGGGTTTTTAGTGGTGTTTACCATTGCTCAGCTAATCAAACTGGCCATGGGTGTTTAGCATAATTGCCTAATTATACGATTGAGTGCTAGTTAGTTAATGAGTAGCTTGCTAGATGCTAAATTTGCATTTTTTTTTGCCAATATACCTTTTTAAACATGTCGTAAAAAATATTTCTATATACATAAAAAAAGCAGCGTTGGGTAATCAACGCTGCTTTTTATTTATCTTAAATTTATCAGTTTGGTTTACCTGCATGCTCGATATCATTCTGTTCGATAAACTCATTAACCTGTGTTAGACGCTCTGGGGTCCCCACGTCTATCCAATTATCTGTCGTCACCTCAGCAGTAATCTGAAACTTTATCATTGCTTGCTTTAGTAGTGGTGCCAATGCAGCAGGCTGTCCCGATACCAGACCTTCTACCAATTTAGGTGACATTACGCTAATACCCGCGAAGGTATACTTATCTGCATCGCCCACCGGCTGTTCACTAGCAAGGCCATTATTAATCGCAAAATCGCCGCCATTATTGTGCTCTGGATTATCTATCAATAACAAGTGCGCGCGCTGATCCGCTCCCAATGTATAGTCTGTTAATTGAGAGAAGTCATAGGTAGTCCAGACATCAGAATTGACCAGAATAAACGGCTCATCCTTTAGCTTACCTGATTGTAATGCTTGAAAAATGCCGCCTGCGGTCTCAAGCGGTTCATCGTCTTCTACTGACCAATGCAGCTTTACGCCATACTGTGAACCGTCGCCTAAGGCGTCCATCAGCTTATCTGCCAACCATGAGGCATTGACCGTGATATCGGTGATGCCTGCTGCTTGTAGTGCTTTAATGTGCCATATAATAAGCGGTTGACCTGCGACTTCAACCAAAGGCTTGGGCGTCTCAAGCGTTAATGGACGTAAGCGTGTGCCCTTGCCCGCTGCCAAAATCATGGCTTGTGTAATCGTAGAGGTAGACATCTGCGCTCCTATCTTTATTATTTAAATTAATGTAGCTGAGCGTCATCTACGCTGAAGCAAACTTCTCTTTATAAGCAGGTAGCACTGCTTCTTGTAGCCATTGGTTAAACGGTATAATTGATTGCTTTAGTTCATCGTTGCCATGTTTGGCAAGCCAGTTTAATTCAATAATCAAATCGCGCATGACTTTAGGAATATCCGCCAAATAGCGGTCTTTGCCATCACGCTCAGACAAACGAATAAAAATCCCTAATACCTTTAGATGACGTTGTACGCCTATGACATTCACATCGTTTTCAAACTGCACCGCGCTATCAGCAGTGGTTAGTGACTTTTGCTTTTGTAACTGCCAAAAGTCATCAATCCATGCAGATATTTGGCTCTCTGGCCATTCAACATAAGCATCCCGCACTAACGACACTAAATCATAAGCATACGAGCCAATGACGGCATCTTGAAAATCAATCACGCCCAGCTTTGATTTATCTACTTGGTCTTGCATAAGGTTACGGCTGTGATAATCACGATGGACCACCACTTGTGGCTGTCGCAAAATCTCAGTCATTAATGCTGTTTTTAGGTTTCCCCAAACCTGCTCATTTAGCGCGACACCAATATAAGGCATAAACCATTCGCTAAATAAATCCATCTCACGGTCTAATATTGCTGTGTCATAATCTGGTAGCTGGTGTTGCGACTTGGCCGTTTCTACTGGTACCGTTTGTAGCGCGACTAGTGTCTGCATTGCTAGTTGATAGTAGTCATTGATTTGGTCTGCGTCTGCGGTGGCATCGACAAGCAAATGGGCAAACTCTACTGTGCCAAAATCTTGTAATACCAAGAATCCTTTTTCTACATTTTGTGCAGTCAGAGTCGGCACGTTGACAGCAGGTGCCATCAGCTTAGCGACATTGATAAACTGCAGCATCGCATCTTGCTCGTCGGCGGAGTCCATGACGATATAATGCTTATTGGCGCTATTGTTTGTCTCTGATAGTTCGATACGATGATATCGGCGGGCACTAGCGTCACCAGGTAAGCTGTCTAGACTAAAGGTTTGATCTAAAAATACTTGCTGTAACCATTGTTCTAATTGCTGTTGACGGTTGTTGTTTTCATCGATCATATCAGTCTCTAAAGTCGTTTTGTCAGTCATATTGGGCATCGCTGGTTAAATATAAGTCATAAATAATTAAAGTAGTGATAAGTCGGACAAATACTTGCTAAAATAGCGATATGTGTCGGTGCTATATAAGCTGCCACAGACGTATTGCTATATCATTCAATACCTGATGTCAGATAGAATCGCTATCGCTACTTAAAAATCAGCATGGCTATATTATAAATTTTGGTAAATAGTGTAGCTGATTTGGTTTTTTTTGACTATGATTAGTCGTCATTATATGTAAAACATCCAAATTTTTGAGAATACATTAGTCATATTTTAGTCGCTCGTTCACTGCTTTATATCGTTCGGTGATACCGCTACTAAACTCAGTCATGCAATCCAATAAGCTCTGCAATCATAGGTGTGCCCTTGTTATATTCTCCGCTTTACCAAAGCATCCGCTTGATCTTATTTGGTGCCTTAGGCTTATCTAGCCTAACTGTCAGTGCTGCCATTGGTGATACCAATACGCAAAAAACTGAACCACTCACTACGGATAGTACAGGCAGCTATGCTTCTAATAGTGTGGCGACTGACGCCAATAGTATTAGTCGTACTCAAAGTAATGATGGCTATCAAGAAGCAGATATTCTAAATGACAGCTATCAAGACAATGCTAATTCTGCTAATACGAATAACGCTACTTTATCGAATGATACTGCATTAGATAGCAGGTTCTCTGAAAACAATGACCTAGATATTACAGAGGTTAATGAAGCTGCTGACTCTGAAGCTTTTAGCAATGAAGTTTCTAATGATACTAATCTAAATACAGAAACTAGCAACCAAGCAAGCAGTAATACACCAGATAGCAGTGCCTTTGTCCCTAAAGCGATAACAACGGACAATGGCAAACTAGATCTTAATGATGAGAGTATTCAAGCCAGCTTAATTCGCTTAGCAGAGTTTTATGAGCTAACACCAGATACTGATGCTTCAACATTAAACAATGAGGCTGTCAGCACTGAAGCGGACAATGCTCATAATAACGCCATGCCTGCCGCACAGACGATTCCAAAGGTCGGTAGAGATTTACGTCTGTTGCCAAATGCCGTGGACAGTGCCCAGCGCTGTGAAGGTCAATGGGTATATCCGCAGAGTAACCCCAATTATCAACGCGCTGTGAATGAAGCTGGTACGGCAAACAGACAACCAGCACCAAATGTGGCTAGCGTTCCGAACAATCAAGCCCCTTTATTTACCGAGTCTGACTACGGTTATTACAACAATATTAATTATGCCGAGCTATCTGGCAATGTAAAAATCGATCAAGGCACTCAGCATATCGAAGCAGAAAAAGTCATGATTGACTTGAGCAATGGCGTTGCGGCGGCTCAAGGCAAAGTCATGTTTACAGATAATGCGACTGGACAGCGTACAAGCAATGCAGCTACAAACAACATCTCTACAAAGAGCGGCCTAGCCAGCTTTAATGATAGAGCGGCACAAGGTGGTCTAATTGGCGTTGCAGACAGCTTGAATTACAATACTGAGACTGGTCAATCAACGGCCAATGATGTGGCGTTTGCCAGTGTCGGTCTACAAGCGCACGGCTATGCCAAACGCTTAAACAAACCGAATGAGAGTGAATACGAGCTGGATCAGGTTATGTTTAGTACCTGTCCACCTACCAACCGCAAATGGCAATTTGAAGCCAAAAGTATCGACCTAAATACCGATACAGGGCGCGGCGAAGCGTATAACACTACTTTCCGTGTGGCTGACATACCCGTATTTTATCTCCCCTACTTTAACTTCCCGATAGATAGTCGCCGTAGTAGTGGATTTTTATTGCCAAGTGCTAGCGTCAGTAGTGAAAGTGGTCTTGAAGTTGATATTCCTTACTATTTCAACTTAGCACCTAACTACGATGCCACCCTTAACACGCATATTTATACTGACCGTAACCCGATGCTATCAGGTGAGTTCCGTTATCTGACTGAAAGTTATGGGGAAGGTATTTTAAACGGTTCATACTTACCTAACGACAAAGAGTATGACGATGAAGATCGTACCAGCTTGTTTTATGACCACACTTGGTCGTCGAAAAGCATTCCACGATTAAGTGCTGATGCCGAATACAACTATGTATCAGATGCCGATTACCTTAATGATTTTGATACATTGGGACTATCGGACAGCACCATAAACTTGCCACGTCGTGCCCGCGTCAATTACTACAATGATTATGTCGATGGTGAACTAAAAGTAGAAACTTTCCAGACTCTAGATGCATTCACTGATAGCGGTGAGGCGTTAGAAGACAAAGACAAGCCGTACTCACGCTTGCCACAGCTCAAATTAAATTATCGCCTGCCTTGGGCCGAGCGCTTCGATATCACTGGTATTCATGATTCTGCATACTTCAAAAAATCCATTGATGATGGTTCTGAAAACGAAAAAAGTGGCGCACGTATTTATAATAAACTAAGCGCCGCCTACCCGATGGAAACCTCTTGGGGTTATATCAAACCTAAGCTTAGCTTGCAGCATCTATATACGTCATATGATGAAGATAGCTTAGAAGATAATCAGCTTAGTGAAGAAGATGGCAGTCAATCGGTGTTTGTTCCGCAAGCCAGTATCGATGCAGGTCTACACTTCTATCAAGCGGGCTCACCATTTGGTGCGTTTGACGATACGATGGGCGGCTATCGTTTACTTAGCCCGCGCGTAAAATATACGTATTCACCATATAAGAACCAAAACGACATTCCTAACTTTAATACGCGTATTGCCTCTATTAACTATGAGCAGCTATTTTCAGACAGTTGGTTTTTAGGTCATGATCGTTTGCAGGATTTGCACTCTATTACGCCTGGTGTCAATTATCGTTACATCGATGCAACGGGTGTGACACGTTTTGATGGTAGCATTGCAGAACAGTTCTATCTAGATGATGGACGTGTAACACTTGATGACGATCAGCCAGTGTTTACCTCGTCTTCTTCAGGTATGGTATGGGATACCAGCACTCAACCTTACAATAATTTTTGGGTTGATGTTAGCGGTGCCTTAACCAGTAACTATGATTTGAACTACATCACGACTGAACTACGTTATCAGCCATCAGACAACAGCTTATTTAATGTGGGCTATGTCAAGCGTCAACGTGATGACAATACCGATCAGTTGCCGTTATCGGCGTTTACCGCTTCCGCTGTTTTTCCTATCAATAACAGCTGGCGTATATTGGCTCAAGGTCAATACGATTATAATCGTAATAAGATGCTTGATTCACTCATCGGCGTTGATTACGAAGACTGCTGTTTCGGCTTTGCTGTTTATGGTCGCCGCTATTACAATGACCTAAACGTAAAAGACGAGCCAACACAAGCTATTATGGCAGAAGTTAGATTAAATGGTCTTGGCAGCGGTAGTAGCCGCTTGACACGATTGCTTGCTGATAAGATTTTGGGCTTTGAACCTGTACAGACGGCATGGAAAGACTAACCAGTTTTTTACTAGATTAGAATTATTTACGTAAATATTTATAAGACACTATTTGAACCCCTATTATGGGAAACGCTGTCGAATATTTTATTATTAAGGGTATCGGCTAGAGTTGACCAACTACTATCCGATGCAATGACATTGATGAGGAGCATCATGAGATTTTTTTCTTTACGTCAGACTAGCAGAGCAGTATTGCTATCTATGGCAGGCCTTACGCTTACGTTAAGTGCCAACGCTGCTACTGTCAAACCTGCAGCGGCTCAAGCTTCTACTCCTGCTGCGCAAAGCTCAGTTGATCGCTTGACGCCTGCCAATAGTACAGACGGTATTATTGCTTTAGTCAATGAAAATGCTATCTTAAAAAGCGAATTGGTTGATGCTATCGAGCAGACCCAAGCACGTGCCAAAGCTGCTGGTGAGCCTATCGCAAACTCAGCACGACTACAGTCTGAAGTGCTAAACGCGCTTATTTTGCGTGAACTACAACTGTCTATGGTCAAACGCGCGGGACTGTCTGCCGATGAAGCAGAGATTAATCAACGTCTTGGTCAAATCGCTCAAGCTGAAGGCCTTAATAGCATCGCAGCATTGCAGCAACGTTTAGATGCCGCACAACCTGGTAGTTATGCCAATCTACGTGCCAAACTGATCGAAGAGGCTTCTATCCAAGCGCTACAGCAGCGTCAAATTACTCGCCGAGTACGTATTAGCGAGCAAGACATTGATGCATTTTTGGCCTCGCCTGAAGCCAAACGTCTGAATCAAAGCGAATATCAAACCATTCACGTACGTGTGCCTTATATAGATGACTA
>CAJXUF010000019.1 GCA_913061175.1 uncultured Psychrobacter sp. | reverse complement strand
GATCTACACACTGCATATCGTCGGCAGCGTCAGATGTGTATAAGAGACAGGTCAGGGACAGTCAATTGGCAGCAAAAACTGCAGGCCAAGTTGAGTATTGTCGGTGAAGGCCTAGTCATCACTCAGCCCCCATTACTGGTTGCTGAAATTGATCCTGATATTGATATTATCGTGCGCCCAGGCGACCGTTATGTTGATATAAAAGGGGCGATCAGTGTGCCGTCTGCGACCATTCGTCCGCCTGAAGCCAGCGAAGATATTATCACTCAGACTGAGGATGCAGTCGTACTAGATCGCCGTTTGATTGGTAATATCGATGAAGTACTGGCTATCTCAAAACCTTGGTCAATCAATGCTGACATCGGTGTTGATTTGGGCGATGATATCAACTTCCGTGGTTTTGGCGCCGTCATACCATTGGCAGGGGCGATTAATGTGACTCAGAATGGTACTGGTATCATGCGTGCCAGAGGTGTTGTACAGGTCTCACGCCGCACTAATATCAATGCCTTTGGACAGAGCCTAGAGCTAAATTATGGTCAAGTGCGTTTCAATGGCGATGTGATGAAGCCGAGTCTGAGTATTGAAGCGGCCAAAACGATTAACGGCAAAACAGTCGGTCTGCGTGTCAAAGGGACGACTGAAAGTCCTAATATTATCGTCTTTAACAATGCAGGACTGACCCAGCAACAAGCAATGAACGCATTGGTGACAGGCCGCATCGATAACAAGAGCGCGACGCAAATCAGTGAGCAAGGGTTTAAGTCTCAAGTGACCAATAATCTGGCTGCCGCTGGACTGAGCTTTGGTCTGAGTGGTACTCGTAGCCTGACCAATCAAATTGGGCAAGCATTTGGTTTGCAGAGCCTGACAGTCGATGCCTCAGGTAGTAGCGAGGACACCAATGTCAACGTCACAGGTTACGTTACCCCTGATTTGTACATTCGCTATGGTGTAGGTGTTTTCAATGCGCAAAACAGCCTTTCTGTTCGTTATCAACTGACACGCCGTATCTATGTAGAAGCAAGCTCAGCAGCGGAAAACGCAGTAGATGTGGTCTATAGTTGGCAGTTCTAAATTTTTTATTTAGAGGACAACTGCTTTCTAGTTGATGTCAACTGAGAGAGCTTGTTAAATTATTTTTAAGTTGGATAACCTATAAAAAAACGCCTCATACTGAAGGCGTTTTTTTATAGAAGCATTGAAAAAGGTGTTACTGAAATAGACGTTATTTGGTTAGAATCAAGCGATTGTTGCGAGTTAGGCGTAGTCGATACTCTTCGCCTTCATGCTCGATACGTACCTCTTTAGTCAGTGCAAATAGATGTTGTGATTGCAAAGTAGGCAGACGGTTTTCACGACAGTTTAAATAACGAGAGATGACCATGCTCATAGTAAATTCCTTTTGAAAAAAAGTGGCTTATAAAATTGGCTAACCATAAAGTAATTGTTTTTAACGATAATAATTATCATTTAGATTTGATAAATTTGCAAGGCAATTGATAAAATAAAATGCAGTTATTATGTAAACTTATCTAATGTTACTGTTATAAACTATTCCGATTAAGTATTTTATCTAATTAAATTAATGAGTTAAGTGGTAAATATAAATAAATCATATAGCCTATAAAAACTATTAAATTATCAAAGATAATCAAAGTAAATACCGAAATAAAGGATATAAGTATGTTGAACGGGTCAAATCAACAATTAGAAACCAAGACGGACAGTAAGACAGATCCTCAGATAAAAAATAATAAACCGAGCACCGTAAATGTTGCAGTGGCTGTCATTCATTATAAAGATCAGTATTTGCTTGGGTTTCGAGATGCTACGCAGCATCAAGGAAATCGCTACGAGTTCGTCGGCGGAAAGATAGAAGCAAATGAGTCAGCAGCGCAGGCGTTGATAAGAGAAGTAGCTGAAGAGACGGGTATCCTGCTTGATAATAATACTATCGTTAAGCTTGGGCGTTTGCATCATGATTATGGCGATAAGCAGGTCAGCTTACAGGTTTATAAGATTGAGCTGACAGCCGAGCAGTACGAGCAGCATAGACACTGTGAACAAGGTTTAGAAGGGCAGGCACTGACTTGGGTGACCAAATCAAAGCTTTTGACAGGAGAGTATCATTTGCCCGCTGCTAATAAGACAATCCTTGAATGGTTGAAGCTCCCATCGAAGATAGCGATTACTTATCCTCTGGCGCATTTCGACACACACACTGATGCAGCGTCAGCATGGCTACAGTATCACCAAGAAAATCTAGCTTCAGAGTCATGGGTATATATCCGCTTGAAGGACGCAAATTCTAAGCATCTTGCTGAGCAATTGATAACATCACGCCCAGATATTTTAGCGATTTTACCTAATGACAAAGAACAACCTTTAGATGTAGAGGACTCACTAACTGCTAATGAGGCAGAAACTGGCCAGCGAATAGTTGCCGAGCATCTGACACAAACGACACTGATGCAGTGCTTTGATAAGGATGGCAGTTCTACAGCTCTTACACAGTCGTTATCTAAAGACTATCCGCTTATCGTCAGCTGCCATGACATCGCAAGTATAACGGCAGCCAATCAGCTTGCCAGCATGAGGATACAACAGGGGCTACCACCAGTGATTGGTGCTTTTGTATCACCTGTGCTCGCCACCCAAACGCATCCTGATGACGCACCGCTTGGCTGGGAAGCATGGTCAGCATTAGCAGAGTTAGCTGATATGCCTGTCGTTGGGTTAGGCGGTCTGGAGCCTGCTCTGCTCAATCAAGCATTGCAGTATGGCGGTATCAGTGTGGCAGGTATCCGTCAGTTTATATAATCCGCATGACTCAAGAAAGTTATCTACAATCTATAGTTCCATTTGCCTGAATGTGACCCGTATTAGACTTGCGTATTAAGCTTAGTAAGTTCAAATAACTGATTTTTAACTTAGTTATCCAGCAAGTAACTGTGTGGTTATGATGTGTTCAAACAACACTCAAACCCCATAGTTACTTACAAACCGTTGCGTTTTCCTACATTGCACTACTGTTTTAATAGTCCAGTTGTCCTTAATATATATTGCATATCTATGATACGTTGATCTTATTTCTATAGAACAATGACTGACCAAAAGTAATGCTCAAAATACAATAATAAAAAAGCTTTCGTAGAGTCAAGTTTTGCACAAATAATTTATACCAAAGCAAATGGCTTTTAGAAAACGAGACCAAATAGATGCCGTACATAAAGCGTTTTTAACAATCACTATTTAAGAATGGTACTCCTATGAAAACCAATAAGTTACCTGAGTCAGCATGGACTGATTCACAGGCAGCTGGTTCTCAACTTCAGCAGCCTAAGCAATCGCTCAATGACAATGAATATGGCGATGACACGCAACAGACAAATCAAGCTAGTAACGATGCTAGCTATAATCACGACAGCTCGAATGGCGAATATTCGCACCATCTGGCAAAAGACACGTCTTCGCAAGACAGCTATTTTGGATACAAAAGCGCCGACAAAAGCCCTAGGGCAAAAGAGTCAGCTATGAGTGACAATGAGATAAGCAAAGATCTAAAAAATAGCAATGAGGATAATCATGACGTGGTTAGTGGCTACAAATCACCTGGCTATAAATCAGCGCGAAATAAGCAGCCACAAAAGCTGAACGAAGATGAGCCATTAATGTCGGGACTGTTAGAGGATCAAGTAGATAATCTAAACAGTAGTTCTGAACAGACTATCGACGCTGAGCAAATGAGCGATGCATCAGCAAATAATTCATCCTACAAAGAAATACCGGAGCGCATATTTATGAATGGACTGATCAAACATACAGGCATTGCCTTAGCAATTATTATACCGTTAGCAGCGTTCTCAGCTTATGCGGCCACGCCGCCAGTGAACATGGCAACTAATGGAATGTCTGATGATGCGATGAATGAGAAGACCACGACCGATGTGCTATCGATTAAGCCAAGTGATATTATTCATAAATCTGCAAGTACGCCAACTACTGTAGATAGCGTAGATCTAAATACCTATGCAGGTACTTGGTATGAAATTGGCCGTTTGCCGATGTATTTTCAGCGCAAATGTGCTGGTGATGTGACCGCCAATTACGCTCAAAAAGATGACGGCTCAGGAATCACGGTTACTAACAAATGTATGAGCGAGGACGGTTCAGGTATCGTCGCAGAAGGTTTGGCTAAGCCAGTCGATGAAAGCGGCAGCAAACTAAAAGTGACGTTCTTGCCGAAGTGGATTCGCTGGATTCCAGTCGGCCGTGCTGATTATTGGGTGCTGGCACGTGATGCAGATTATAAAACTGCGCTAGTAGGAACGCCTGATAAAAAATACTTATGGCTACTAGCACGCTCGCCAAATATCAGTCAGGAAACGTATACTAAATATCGTCAAATTGCTCAGCAGCAAGGTTATGACTTAAAAGAGTTTACATTGACGTCGCAGAGCAACCAAACGGTAAGTCTAGCACCATAACGGTAAGTCTAGCACCATAAGCGTTATAACCAAATTTACTGCTTTAATTAAACCATATAGCGATTATTATTTGATAACGTCTCGATAAGGCAGCATATATGGCTGCCTTTATTTTTATTACTAGCTGTATATTAGAACTATATACGAGAATGAAACCTATTATGCACGCTAGCTAATCGGTTACTACTGGCAAAATGAGGCGTTTTAGGCTAAAATCTAGGCGATTCAAATACTCTAGCGTCAATAACCCATATTGATAGTGGTTGATTATCATATTAGAGTCGCCATTTAGAGCATACACGACCTATCTATTTTACACTTCTTCATATTTTATTGATCATACATTACTGACCATAAGGATGTTTCTCGTGAGCAACGCTGATACCTTACGCCAATTACATCAAGACCACTTGAACAACTACAACAATCAAGAGCAACAAGCGATTGAGCTTATGGGGCTACTAAACAAGCTCTATAACAAGCAAGACGTACAAGTGACTTTGTTTGGCGAAACGCTAGACTCTACCTCAGTTGGTCAAATACTTGCTTTACATCAAAAAGTAGCACTACGCGACCATGGTGCCAAAGCTATCGATATCGCTGATACTCTAGCGATGGTAAAAGTTATCTCAGAAAACACTGATATCCAAGCCACTCGTATCGATGTTGGTCAACTGATTGCTAATGATACTGACTTACAAACCGCTCTACAGTCTATTAACAACGCTGGTGCTGTAAATGGCGCGACGGATGTTGTGCTGTATGGTTTCGGCCGTATCGGTCGTATTTTGACTCGTCTGCTATTGTCACAAGCCTCAAGCGTAAAAGGTCTACAGCTAAAAGCGATCGTTGTACGTCCAGCTGCTGCTGGCGACTTGGCTAAGCGTATCTCATTGCTTGAGCGTGACTCAATCCATGGTAGATTCTTAGGCGGCATCAGTATCGATGATGATAATAACGGCATGATCGTTAATGGTCGTTTTGTACAAGTTATCTATGCCAAAGACCCAAGCGAAATCGACTATACTGCTTATGGTATCGACAATGCTCTTGTTATCGATAACACCGGTATTTGGAAAGACGAAGCAGGCCTTGGTAAGCACTTACAGTCTACTGGCGTGAAAAAAGTATTACTAACAGCACCTGCTGGCGGCGATATCAAAAACGTCGTTTATGGTGTGAACAATGACACCGTTGGTGATGATACGATCGTTAGTGCTGCTAGCTGTACGACCAATGCGATTACGCCAACGCTGAATGTATTGAATGATGAGTACGGTATTGTAAATGGTCATGTAGAGACTATTCACTCATTTACCAATGATCAGAACTTGGTTGATAACTATCACAAAGCAGACCGCCGTGGGCGTAGTGCTGTGATGAACATGGTTATCACCAGTACTGGTGCTGCAAAAGCCGTTGGTAAAGCCTTGCCAGAACTAAACGGTAAGCTAACGGGTAACGCTATTCGTGTACCAACACCAAACGTCAGCCTAGCAATCTTGAACGTGAATCTGAAAACTGCTCCAGCAAGTGCTGATGCGTTAAATGAGTTCTTGCGTAAAATGGCTAACAGCAGCACTTGGCAGTCGCAGATTGCTTATACAGATTCTACAGAAGCGGTATCAACGGATTTCGTTGGTACGACCCATGTTGGTATTATCGATGCTCAAGCGACTATTTTGACTGACAACCAAGCCATCGTATATGTTTGGTATGACAACGAAGTAGGTTATAGTACTCAGGTATTGCGTTTGGCGACGCAAATGGCCGGAATCAGCTACGCTCAGATTCCAGCATAGATTACTAAATACAGTAGAGCAATAACGTCATACTAAGTATAGTAGCGCTATCGTGTCATAAGATGGCGCTGTAGCAGATGCTACTTTAAATAGCTTGGTAGGACTTTAACTGTCATACTTAAACACCCGATAGTCCGATTGATTATCGGGTGTTATTGTCATAATGGGCACTAAGTAAAAGTAGTATTTATACAGTGTATATTTTGACGCAACAACATAGCAAAACCCCAAAATACAACCGTTGGTTGTAACCAGTTTATAGACTGGATTGTGAATTAAGGAACGTAAGATGCGATTTATTGATGAAGCCGTCGTAACGGTAAAAGCAGGTGACGGTGGTAACGGAATCGCCAGTTTTCGCCGAGAAAAGTATGTCCCACGTGGTGGACCTGATGGTGGTGATGGCGGCAAGGGCGGAGATGTATATGTCATTGCAGAAGACAATACCAACACCCTAGTTGACTATCGTTATACGCGTCGTCATGACGCGATGCGTGCTGAGAACGGCCATAGTAGAAACTGTTCAGGTAAAGGGTCTGACGATCTTTATTTACCAGTACCAGTTGGTACCACGGTAGTCGATACCGAAACAGACGAAGTATTGGGCGATTTGATTGAGATTGGCCAGACACTACTGATTGCCAAAGGTGGTGATGGTGGTCTAGGTAATACCCATTTCAAAAGCTCTACCAATCAGGCACCGCGTAAAGCGACGTCAGGTTTTGAAGGTGAGCTAAAAGTTCTTAAGTTTGAGCTAAAAGTAGTGGCTGATGTTGGTTTGATTGGTTTGCCTAATGCTGGTAAATCGACTTTTATACGTCAAGTCTCTGCTGCTAGACCAAAAGTGGCTGATTATCCGTTTACCACCCTAGTACCAAACTTGGGTGTGGTCGATATTGGTCGTCATCGCTCATTTGTGATGGCAGATATTCCTGGTCTTATTGAAGGTGCATCAGAAGGCGCCGGACTTGGTATTCGCTTCTTAAAGCATGTTGCGCGTACACGTCGTCTGTTACACTTAGTTGATGTTAAGCCTGTTGATGGCAGTGATCCAGTCGAGAACGCTCGCGTTATCTTAAACGAGCTTGAGCGTTTTTCTCCTGAATTGGCCAACTTGCCGCAGATTCTGGTATTAAACAAAATCGATCAGGTCAATGATGAAGATTTGAATGCGCTTTGTACTCATATCGTCGCAGAGCTTGGTTGGACTGGTATGGTCTTCCGTACGGCAACGCTAACTGGTGAAGGCGTTGATGCGGTCAAATATCATTTAATGAATGATATCGAACTTGAGCGTGAGCGTGAAATAGAAGATCCTATCTTCGCTGAAGCACAAAAAGAACGTTTTGAGCGTCTAGAAGCTGAAGTACGTCTTAACACTGAAGCACAGCGTGAAGCATATCGTGCGGCTCGTAAAGCAGCACGTGAAGGCTTGGATGCGTCTGATTTTGACGACGATGATGACGATGGCGTTGAGGTAATGTACGTTCCTTAAGCTAGTATGCTTGAGCAGTTATACTTGAATTGTGAATTTAATCCCTACAATCAATTTATATGAAAAAAGGAGTTTATATGGCAGACGACATAGCAAACACGATGGAAGAAGCAAGATTTGTTAAGCAAACTCGCAACTTTGATATTCAGCGCGTTATTGTCAAAATTGGTTCATCACTATTAACCAATAACGGTCGAGGGCTGGATCGTACTGCCATATATGAGTGGGCAAAGCAAATTGCTAAGCTGCACAAAAAAGGCGTTGAGGTACTGCTAGTATCATCAGGTGCTGTTGCTGAAGGTGTGGTACGTATGAACCTTGAGGAACGCCCCAAAAAATTAGCAGCACTACAAGCCTGTGCTTCTATTGGTCAAATGGGGTTGATTGAAACATGGTGGTCAGCTTTGATTCAGCATGGCATTCAAAGCTCGCAGCTACTGCTAACTCATGATGACTTGTCTAATCGTAGTCGTTATCTCAACACGACGGGTGCGCTGACACAGTTATTAGAGTGGCGCGTACTACCTGTTATCAACGAGAACGATACCATCACGATTGATGAGATTAAATTCGGCGATAACGATACCTTGGGTGCGATGGCAGCCGCGATGGTTAATGCTGATTTGTACATTATCTTAACCGATCAAGAAGGTGTCTTCACTGATAACCCACGTGATAATCCTGATGCTAAGATGATTCGCCAAGAACGTGCAATGGCTGATTATTTATTTGATATTGCAGGAGACGGCGGCAAGCTTGGACGAGGTGGTATGTTGACCAAAATCCGCGCTGGACGCCTTGCTGCAATGGGTGGCTGTCCTACCGTTATCGTTAGCGGTGCTATCGATGACGTTATTACCCGTGTGGTATCAGGCGAAGCCGTAGGTACATTGCTAACGACTAATGACGAAGATAAAATCATCGCGCGTAAACAGTGGCTAGCCGCGCATTTGCGCATGTCAGGTAGCTTGGTCGTTGATGCAGGTGCTGCAAGAGCATTGACTGAGCACAATAGAAGTTTATTGCCAGTGGGTGTTGTGGAAGTGCAGGGCGGATTTGATGAAGGTGATGTGGTAGAAATCATCCACCAAGATACGGGCGAACGTATAGCCGTCGGGCAGGTAAACTTCTCATCGAATGATGCGCGCCGCGTCGCTCGTGAGCGTACTGAACAGTTCGATAAGATCTTTGGCAGTAGCGAAGAACGTGTCGTCATGGTACACCGCGACAATCTTGCATTAACTGTATAGCGCTTTCATATAACCTTTTTTATTCAACTTATTTTATCCAGCACAATATCCATTTATAAATATGGATATTGTGCTGTTTTGGAGATTTGTACATGAGTGCTTCAGACGGTAGTAACTCGGTTCAGCAACAGTTTGCACCTTTAAAAAATGATAGATTGCTACGTGCATTACGTTTTGAGCCCATCGATACCACACCGGTATGGATGATGCGCCAAGCTGGTCGCTATTTGCCAGAATATAAGGCCACTCGTGCTGAAGCGGGTGACTTTATGAGCCTGTGCAAAGATACAGACCGCGCTACTGAAGTGACTCTACAGCCATTGCGTCGCTATGACTTAGATGCTGCTATTTTGTTTAGTGATATTCTAACTATCCCTGATGCGATGGGACTGGGCTTGTATTTCGAAACGGGTGAAGGCCCTAAGTTCAAACATCCTATCCGCGAACAGGCTGATCTTGATAGATTGCCAGTGCTCGAGCCAAATGACTCTCTAGACTATGTCATGCGAGCTGTAACCAGCATTCGTAAAGCATTGAATGGTCAAGTTCCGTTATTTGGTTTTTCTGGTAGTCCATGGACGTTGGCTACTTATATGATAGAAGGCGGTAGCTCGAAAGATTATCGGTATACCAAAGGCTTCTTATATAGTAACCCTGATTTTCTACATCAGTTATTAGACAAGCTTGCGACGTCAGTTATTGACTATTTAGATGCCCAAATCGTCGCTGGTGCTCAAATTGTACAGATATTTGATAGTTGGGGCGGAGCGTTAGGCCATCGTCAATTTATCGAATTTTCACACATTTATAATAAACGTATTGTCGCTGAACTAAAGGAACGTCATCCACAAGTACCTGTAGTGCTATTCACTAAAGGTGGTGGGTTATGGCTTGATATCCAGGCTGACAGCGAAGCGGATGTGTTAGGTCTAGACTGGACGATGCCGATTGATCGTGCACGTCAAGTATTGACTGAAAGTCAGCGTCAATTGACCAAAAAGCATAAAAAATTGCAAAGCAGCAAGGCTATCCAAGGTAATCTAGATCCTGCGACGCTATATGGTTCGCCTACGACAATTCGTTCGGAAGTGAACGCCATGCTTGACCGTGCTTACGCTGATGGTGAAAAGACTGGTTACATAGCAAACTTGGGTCATGGTATTACCCAATGGGTCAATCCTGACAATGCCAAAGTATTTGTGGATGCAGTACACGACTATAAAATTTAAGAGTCAGAATATTTAGAGACTGATTCTGTCTTTGTTCTGTATTTGTAGAATTGCATGATTTGTAGAACTATACGCATTACAGGCAAAGATAGAATCTATCAGTGCATATTTAGTATTTACCAAGAAAAGGGTTTTTTATGATTTCAGCAGCGATCGTCGGTGGTACAGGCTATACGGGTATTGAGCTCATTCGCTTATTATCTGCTCATCCTGAGGTTTCTATTGATTTATTAACTTCTCGTAGCGAAGCTGGCACTCGTGCTGATGAAATCTTCCCAAGCTTACGCGGTGTGTCTGACATCGTTTTTAGCGACTTAGGTGATAATACGCTTGCTGCATTGCAAAAATGTGATGTTGTGTTTTTTGCGACGCCACATGGCGTAGCAATGAAGCAAGCCGAAGCGCTTACCCAAGCTGGGGTTAAGGTCATCGATTTGGCTGCTGATTTTCGTTTGCAGTCACTGACTGACTTTGAGCACTGGTACAAACAGTCACATGCTTGCTCTGAATTGTTGAAAACAGCAGTCTACGGCCTACCAGAAATCAATCGTGACAAGCTTGCGAATGCGTTACTAGTAGGCAACCCAGGCTGTTATCCAACCACTGCGATTTTGGGTCTAAAACCAATTATAGAAGCTCAGAATAAGCAAGCAGAGCGTTTGATCGAGTCTCGTATTGTAATTGATGCAAAATCTGGGGTGTCTGGTGCAGGTCGTCAAGCATCACTTGCACTTAACTATGCCGAGACAACAGATAGCTTTAAGGCTTATAGCGTCGAAGGCCATCGTCATTTACCAGAGATTGAGCAAGGTGTCGCACAGTTATTAGACAGTCAGTTCGCGCACCGTATTCGCTTTTTGCCGCATTTAGTACCGATGATTCGTGGCATGCTAAGCTCTATTCATATGGAGCTGACCGATGCTGGTGCTGCTATCGATTGGCAGCAAGCGTTTGAGAATAGCTATGCGTCAGAATTGTTTGTTGATGTCATGCCAAAGGGGCTTTATCCCGATACGCGTAGTGTTCGCGCTAGTAACCGTCTACGTATTGCCGTATATCAGGATAATGAGCGTGCTGAGCTAACAGTTATCGTTGTTCAAGATAACTTAGTCAAAGGTGCTGCTGGGCAGGCCGTGCAAAACATGAATGTAATGTTCGGTTTTGATGAGTCAATGGGGCTGAACTTTGCACCGATTGTTCCTTAATATCAACGACTTCATATTCCAATCATTCACATTTACGGTGCTAGGTATTGATTATAAATTCGGCTATAATGACTTGCCCTTACCCTTAAGAGATACTGTCTAAATGCGTGTTCAGCTCGTACTACGCTTTTGCTCACAGCCAGCACGTCTATCGTGCAAAGACTCGGTTATACCTAGCTTGGAGCGCAAACAGCATTCCTTTAGAAATAATAATGTCCCTATAAGTGGTATTGCTAGCTCACAACGCGGCGCTTCTACATTGGTATTGGCACTGTTTGTTGTAGCCGTATTAGTGACAGCGGTGGTTGGGCTAATATTTGGTCATAAGCTTGGCTACCAACGTGGCCTTCATTCGATGGAAACAGAAGCCAAGCAAGCAATCATCGATAGCACTGAAGCGACACAAGCACTAGAAGACTTGCGCCTTAGCAATAAGATAGCCACTAACCAAGCGGCAACTGCCAAACAAGAACTGGCCATCAGTTTGGCTAATTTAAAAGAGTTGCGTGAAAGCCAGCAAGAATTGACGGTAGAAAATAAGCAAGTATCACAGCTCAACGAGCTGTATTCAGATGTCATCCGTGAGAAAGGTGGTATGCCTTTACAGGTATTAGGTGCCAAAATTTCGCCATTACCTGAAAATGCTTTTGAGTATGGTTTTGATGTTGGGATGCTCAGTAGCGATGGTCAAGCCAAACGCTTGAGGCCTGTATTGACGCTACTTAACAATGATGATCTTGTAGAAGTACCTCTTGACCCTGCATACCATATGATCGAAGGTATCGTTCGGATACGTGGTCGCTTTGTAATGCCATCAGGCTTTAGGCCTTTGCAAGCCAAACTGACTTTGCAAGCTAGTGGTCAGAAAGTAGAGCAATTGTATGACTGGAAGCTCGGTGATAGTGTGGATAACATGCTACCATCGCTCCTAGATTTACCAGAAGTTGATGAAAGTCCTATCGTACCTTAATTACCTCATGTCTTATTGAAATACTCAGTGACGATGCTGTGGTTGAAATCAAAGCACAATGACCTTAATTAGTGTTTGTGCTCTATACCATGCCTTGTCGCCTGCCTTAACATTCTCTATCTTAAACTTACCTTATAATTATATTTTGATTATGATGAAAAAAATGATATCACAAGCCACGCCAACGGTTGCTGATTGGCACTTTCCCAATATGCCTGCTCATCGTGCACAAGACGGTGATACCGATGGTGAAACGTCACCGCAAGCAGATGTATTGGTCGCAGAGCCTGAAGTAGCCAAACCGCCTATGTATGCGGTTGTTATGTATAATGACAACTACACGCCGATGGAGTTTGTTGTATATATATTGCAGTCAGAGTTTCGTCATAGTATGGATTCTGCAGTCGAGATTATGCTGACTATTCATAATAGCAGCAAAGGTATTGCTGGCATTTATCCCAAAGATATCGCTGAGACCAAAGCCAAAAAAGTAAATAGTTTGGCACATCGTGAAGGTTATCCGCTATTGACCCAAATCGAACCACATCAAGGCGAGTAGAGCAATTTATTAATTTCTTATACTGATATATGGCTCTATTAAAGCCTTATCTACAGTTTTGTACTTTTAAATAATTCATACCAGAGCTCACCTTTATAGTGAGCTTTTTTGACTTTCCAGTCACCCCTCTTATATACGAAATTTGACTCTTAAAATAGTTTTATTATCCATATAGTATTGATTTCTATAACAAATAACCCTATCTATTAAAACAGCCTGTTCAATAGTTTTAGACTAAGTATCTCCGTTGAATTTGCTAAAACCACGTCATTTCTAGCTTTTCAAATATCAATCTCTCTTTCTATCTAATCAGTTTTTCAACATTTAATATTCGTTATTAGAGTTGTCGCTACTGGCTTGTAGCACGCTTTGATACATTTTAGTCTGTGTTAATAGATTGACTCCGTCGAAGTATCGTGTTGATATAAAGAAAAGCGGCCATTGATAGTTATGATTACTGTTGGCTGATAGCGAGATTATAGTATTTAATCAATAGTCTACCGCTCACCTCATTTATTCATGACTTCTAATAATACGAATATAGCCCTTGAACAATTCATCTACCGCCCTGATTTACTTACTAACTCATTCATAAAACTATCAATTATAAAGATAGATATAACCGTAGGAAGTTGTTATGTTAAGTCGTCATCTTGAAGTTTCTCTACGTTTAGCAATGACGCTTGCGCGCCAAAAATCGCATGAGTATCTCACTGTTGAACACCTGCTTTTGGCCTTATTAGAAAACACTCATGCTGCCAATACGTTGACTGCTTGTAATGCTAATGTCTCGGCGTTGCGTACTGAGCTTGAGATTTATATTAATAAACACACGCCAACCATCGATGCTGATACAGAACAGTCACCGCAGCCGACTCAAAGCTTTGATCGTATTTTGCAACGTGCTATTTTTCACGTGCAGTCGATCGGTGGTGGTCGTTTGGTGGAAGGGTCTGATATTTTGGTCTCTATGTTTTCAGAGCATGATACCTATGCTGTCTACCTGCTTAAAAAACAGGGCATCAGTCGCCTTGAGTTAACCCAGTATTTGTCACATGGTCAAGATAAAGAAGAGCCTTCTGAATCACGCGGTTCTGCAGGCACTGAGCGCCGTAGTGCCTCTGAAAAGACCAGTAAAGATCCATTGGTTGAATTTGCGACCAATCTAAACCAGCGAGCCGCTGAAGGTAAAACAGATCCTTTGATTGGCCGTGCTTCTGAGATTGAACGTGCTGCCCAAGTACTGTGCCGCCGTCGTAAAAACAACCCATTGCTAGTAGGTGAGCCTGGTGTCGGTAAAACCTCCATCGCTGAAGGGCTAGCATGGTTAATCATTAACGATAAAGCACCAAAGCCACTTAATGGTTGCGTGATTTATAGCCTTGATATCGGTTCATTGATTGCGGGAACTAAGTATCGCGGTGACTTTGAAAAACGCATGAAGTCATTGCTTGATGCGTTAAAGAAAAAACCAAATGCTATTCTTTTTATTGATGAAATTCATATGATTATTGGTGCTGGTTCATCTATGAGCAGCAATATGGATGTATCGAACCTTATCAAGCCAGCGCTTGCTAATGGTGAGCTACGTTGTATCGGTTCAACAACCTTTACTGAGTATCGCCAAGTATTTGAAAAAGACCATGCATTGTCGCGTCGTTTCCAAAAAATCGATGTCAAAGAACCTAGTGTGGATGACACCATCGATATCCTGCGTGGTCTAAAACCTCGTTATGAAGAATTTCATAATGTTGAGTATACGGATGAAGCGTTGGTCACAGCGGTACAGTTATCAGCCAAACATATTCATGAGCGTTTTTTACCTGATAAAGCTATTGACGTGATTGACGAAGCAGGTGCGTATAAGCGCTTAGGTGTGGTGCCTGATGTCGATGATATCGAAGCTGAAGAAAGTTTCATTGCTGATTTAGAGCAGGATTTTGATGCGCAGATTGATGCTGATATCGACGGTATCGACGGTGATACAGATAATGAAATGCAGGATGAAGCAGCGACTGCGAAAGCAAGCGATAGTGCTAAGTCAGCAGATGGCGTGAAATTATCAAAGGGTCAAAAGCCACCGATGAAAATCGATGTTGCTGATATTGAAGCTATCATTGCTAAACTGGCACGTATTCCACCTAAATCTGTATCGAGTGATGACAAGAGTATCCTTGAGCATTTAGATCGAGATCTTAAGCACTTGGTATTTGGTCAAGATGAGGCAATTGCCACGTTGGCCGATGCTATCAAGCTATCACGTGCAGGATTAAAAGCACCTGATAAACCAATCGGTTCATTTATGTTTGCAGGTCCAACTGGTGTGGGTAAAACAGAAGTATCACGTCAGTTAGCCAACTTGCTAGGTGTGGAATTAGTACGCTTTGATATGTCAGAGTATATGGAAGCGCACACGGCATCACGCTTGATCGGTGCGCCTCCAGGTTATGTTGGCTATGATCAAGGTGGCTTACTCACCGAAAAAATCAATCAGCATCCACATTGTGTGTTGTTGCTTGATGAGATTGAAAAGGCGCATCCGGATGTCTTTAACTTGTTACTACAAGTGATGGATCATGGGACGTTGACCGATAATAATGGTCGTGTGGCCATCTTTAAGCAAGTCATCGTTATTATGACAACGAACGTTGGTGCTGATAGTATCAGTCGCTCGTCAATGGGCTTTACTCAACAAGACCATAGTCGTGATAATACAGAGTCGCTGAAACGTGTCTTTACGCCAGAGTTCCGCAATCGTTTAGACGCCATTATTCAGTTCAACCCTCTAGATACGTCAGTTGTTGTATCGGTTGTTGATAAGTTCTTGGTCGAATTACAAGTGCAACTCGATGATAAGCAAGTAACGTTAGAGATTGATGATGATGTACGTGACTACTTGGCAGATAAAGGCTATGACCGTCTAATGGGTGCACGTCCGATGCAACGTCTGATTCAAGATGAAATCAAAAAACCATTGGCAAGTATGATTTTGTTTGGTGATCTGGTTAATGGCGGTGTCGTTCATCTGACTTTAGAGCCTAAAGTCGATGATTCTCAAGAGAATGATACGATGAAGCTTGATAAGGTATCAGACAAAGGCTCAGCTGATAGTCGTATTATTCTGACAGTTGTTGAAACTCATGAGCCACATCCTGATTCTGAGTCTTTAGCCAGTTAAGTTATTTAGTGTTGACATCATAAAAACGGCTACCGTATTACTGCGGTAGCCGTTTTTTTATTGCTATAATTCATCAACAAAGCTCATACTATTTTTTGTTAGTATGATTATTTACAGTAAGCTGGCTTTAACGAAGCTATGGAACTTATAACAAGATAACAAGATAACAAGATAACAAGATAACAAGTATAAAAAGGACACACTATGGAACTGTTCGATGAACCGACAACAAAGACTCCAGAACAAAAACAAGCGATTTTAGACAATGTCCGTTTACCAGAAGATTGGAAAACGGCATTAGCAGATGAGCTAACATCTGAGAATATGGACAATCTACGCGCGTTCTTAAAAGAGGCGTATCAGTCGGATGATAGTATCTATCCGCCTGCACCATTGATGTTCAATGCGCTTAACCTCACGCCGTTATCGCAAGTCAAAGTGGTAATCTTGGGCCAAGATCCTTACCATCGTCCAGGTCAGGCTATGGGGTTATCATTTTCTGTTCCTAAAGCCATTCCTAAGCCACCATCACTAAATAACCTGCTTAAAGAGATGGCAGATGACATTGGTATTCGCCCTTCAGCACATGGTGATTTGACATACTGGGCACAGCAGGGCGTTCTACTGCTTAATAGCTCACTAACTGTACGAGAAGGCGAGCCAAACAGCCATCAAAATAAAGGTTGGGAACAATTTACTGATGCCGTCATCGATGCAGTCAATGAACAGACACAGCATACTGTATTTATTCTATGGGGTAGTAAAGCCCAGAAGAAAGGTAAGTATATCGATACGGATAAGCATTTGATTCTGACAGCGGTACATCCATCACCACTGGCGGCAAATCGTGGCGGCTTCTTTGGCACTAAACCTTTTTCTAAAACAAATGACTACTTGGTGCAGTATGGCCAAACTCCAATTAACTGGCAATTACCACAATAAATGCAAAATATACAGAATATAAGCTTAATGCCGTATCAACCCTTAAATATGCAGGCCAGCACCTTTTGGTCAGTTGAAGATGTTAAATGGATGCAACAAGCAATTCAACTTGCTCAGCAAGGTGCTGAGCGTGGAGAAGTACCGGTAGGTGCGGTATTGGTACATGATCAGCAGGTTATCGGCCAAGGGTTTAATCAACCTATTAGTAGCCATGATGCTACTGCTCATGCAGAGATAGTTGCATTGAGAGACGCTTGTACGCGTTTAGAAAATTATCGACTGCCGCTACAGACTACTTTATATGTCACTCTGGAGCCTTGTACGATGTGTATCGGTGCTCTAATCCATGCGCGTGTAAATAAGCTGGTGTATGCAGCGAGTGAACCGCGTGCTGGTATGGTTGGTAGTCAAATGGACTTATCATTACAACCTTTCTACAACCATAGTATCCAAGCCTACAATGGATTATGCAGCGAGCATAGTAGCCAAATACTCAAGACGTTTTTTCGTGAGCGTAGGCAAGCGGCAAAAAAGAATAACGCCACTATGTAAACTAAAAATACTAATAAACAAGATATCAGTCTTGGTGCTAGTGGTCACGATGATTTTTTGCTATAATATTGCCCTATTTGATAGCACCCATCTTAACAGGCTATTAAAGACTTAACATACGAATAAATATTGTTTTATTAATGACATACGATAAGCGATATAAGTAACGCATATTATTGAGTAAGTATTATGACTAGTTCTACACCTGATAATGTTTTACTCAATACAGAGGATAGCCATACCTCATCAGTGCGCTACCCTGTTATTTGTATCGATGGTCCTAGTGGCGCTGGTAAAGGCACTGTTACATGGCGTCTAGCACAAGTGTTAGGCTATCAGTTGTTAGATTCTGGTGCGCTTTATAGGATTGTTGGGCTGAAAGCCTTTGAAGCGGGTTTAATTAGCGCAGATGCCAGCCAACCAATTGACGAAGATGCTGTATTAGCATTGACTGAAAGCTTGAAGATAGCGTTTGTACCGAACAATGACTCAGGGCGTGTAGATATCATTGTTAATGGACAAGCAGTAGGTGAGCAAGTACGCAATGAAACGGTTGGAGGCTATGCATCACAGATAGCTGTCTTTCCACAGGTTCGCCAAGCGTTGCTCAAGTTACAACAAGATATGGCCACTCGTTCTGGTTTGGTTGCTGATGGCCGTGATATGGGTACGGTCGTTTTTCCAGATGCTGATGTTAAGGTGTTTTTGACGGCCAGTGCTGAAGCACGTGCAGAGCGCCGTGTGACTCAGTTGTTGAACGCTGGTCAAACAGCAGATTTTGAGGCAATTTTAGCGACGATAAAAGAGCGTGATGACCGTGATGAAAATCGCAGTACAGCGCCATCGAAGCCTGCGGCAGATGCTTTATTACTTGATAGCTCAGCGCTGAATGCTGATGCAGTATATGAGCAAGTCAAAAAGCATTGCCAAGATAAAGGTGTTTTTTTCACTAGTTAGTCATTTAATAGCTAGTAAAAACAACATATTAAGTACTAAAAAGTTTCCTATTAATCATTGTTTTAGTATAAAATAATACGGTTAAGTTAAATTTTATTAAAGCAGTAAGAAAAACTTAGTTTATTCAAGATATTGCATTAGATATAAGACAGTTGTTGTTAGTCAGTTTTAATTACAATGAGCTCGCTATCAACAAACGTTTTTTTATATGATTGCATGGGATATAAAACCAGTATTTCGTTCTATACAATCATAAATTTGATCCGTACTGTGCTGGACAGGATACGGCTATACAAAGGTAGACATAATGGAATCATTTGCTGAACTATTTGAAGCGAGCATTGAAGAGCAGGGCCTAGATATCGAGCGTGGCTCGGTTATTACAGGTGCTGTTGTGGCCATCGATAGCGATTGGATCACAGTAGATACTGGTCTTAAATCTGAAGGTATCGTCGCTCGTGAAGAGTTTTTAAGCGAAGAAGGCGAACTTGAAGTTGAAGTTGGCGATAGCGTTGATGTCGTAGTTGAAGCGGTTGATAACGGCATGGGTCAAACCTTGCTGTCACGTGAGAAAGCTAAACGTGTTGAAACTTGGAACTTCCTTGAAAAAATCGCTGATAACGATGAAATCGTTAAAGGTATCATTTCAAGCAAAGTTAAAGGCGGTTTCACTGTAGATATCGGTTCAGTACGCGCGTTCTTACCAGGTTCATTGGTAGATGTACGTCCTATCCGTGATACAACGCATCTTGAAGGCAAAGAGCTAGAATTCAAAGTCATCAAACTTGATCAAAAACGCAACAACGTTGTGGTTAGCCGCCGTGCGGTTATGGAAGCTGAAAACTCAGCTGAGCGCGAAGAGCTATTGAACAAGCTTGAAGAAGGCATCGAGATCGAAGGTATCGTTAAGAACCTTACTGATTACGGCGCGTTCGTTGATCTAGGTGGTATCGATGGTCTATTGCACATCACTGACATGGCATGGCGCCGTATCAAGCATCCATCTGAAGTTGTTGAAGTTGGCCAAGACCTAAAAGTTAAAGTATTGAAGTTTGACCGTGAACGCAACCGCGTTAGCCTAGGTCTAAAACAACTTGGTACTGATCCTTGGGATAACGTTGGCGGCACTTACCCAGTAGGTAGTGTTGTAAAAGCTCGCGTAACCAACTTGACTGACTATGGTTGTTTCGCTGAGATTTCTGAAGGTATCGAAGGTCTAGTACACGTATCAGAAATGGATCATACCAACAAAAACATCCACCCATCTAAAGTGGTTCAAGTGGGCGATGAAGTTGAAGTAATGATTCTTGATATCGATGAAGAACGTCGTCGTATCAGCCTAGGTATCAAGCAAACTTTAGCTAACCCATGGGATGAGTTTGATAAGAAACATGAGCGCGGTGATAAAATTACTGGTACGATCAAATCAATCACTGACTTCGGTATCTTTATCGGTCTAGACGGTGGTATTGATGGTCTTGTTCATCTATCTGATATCTCTTGGAACGAAACTGGCGAAGATGCTATCCGTAACTACAACAAAGGTGACACCGTTGAAGCAATGGTATTGTCTGTAGATGCAGAAGCCAATCGTATCAGCCTAGGCGTTAAGCAGTTAAGCTCTGATCCATTCAACGAATACCTAGTCAACAATGACCGTGGTGCTATCGTTAATGGTAAAGTAAAAGAAGTAGACGCTAAAGGCGCTACTATCGAACTTGCTGACGAAGTTGAAGCTTATCTACGTGCTTCTGAAATCCAACGTGACCGCGTTGAAGATGCAACTAAGCATCTGACTGTTGGTGATGACGTTGAAGCGAAAATCATCAGTGTTGATCGTAAAACACGCAACATCAACTTGTCTATCAAAGCGAAAGACGAAGCTGAAGAGCGTCAAGCGATTAAAGATCTTGGTAGCACGAACACTACTGCTGCTCCAGGTTCTGATGCACAGCCAAAAACTATTGGTGATTTGATCAAAGAGCAAATGCAGTAAGCTGCAAACTATTGATATAAAAGTAATATAAAAAAAGCGACTTCGGTCGCTTTTTTTTATGATTAGATTTTATTAACACAGTTAGTAATAGAGGTTTTTAGCCAAATGGGCAAACTCTTATTCCCATTTAGGCCAATATCCGCTATCATTTGCACCATTGAGTAACGAGATGATAGTTATAAGCTTTTTATAGTCATAATACGATTCTGAATGTTAGTTTTCAAAGATTCAGTATATATAGTTTAATTATCCAAACGCATTTACGTACTATAGAGCGTTGACTTATCATCAGCTTATCCATCAATCAATAAGGCAAGCGTAATAATGCAGCAAGCGATTAACAAATCCGAATTTATTAGTAATTTGAGTGCAAACTGTGACAACATGGCAGATACCGTGGTTGATGACGCAGTGCGTGAAATCTTAAACTTGATGACCCATACTTTAGCCAATGATGGCCGAGTCGAAGTTCGCGGATTCGGTAGTTTTTGTCTACATCATCGCTGTGCCCGTATGGGACGTAATCCTAAGACAGGTGAAAGCGTACCTGTACCGGCTAAAGCGATCCCACACTTTAAGCCAGGTAAGGCTCTACGCGAAGCAGTAAACGATACGGTAGCAAACGGTTAATTAAACCCGCACTGGCTATTTAACCGTCAAAATTTATCATTCCAAACAGAGGTAACTGTCTCATGCGCTTTCTACTATTTGTATTGCTATTCTTGAGCTTTGCCTATTCACTTGGTTTGGTATTGGCAAATAATACTGAGGTCGGAGTCAACCTACTGTTTTCGCAAGCACCTACGATGAACCTAGGGTTGCTACTTATTTTGTGTTTGATGCTAGGTATTGTTATTGGTATTTTACTAGCATTGCTTATCTTTCGTGTGCTACAGAATAAGTGGGAAATCTCACGCCTGCAAAAAGCAAATGCAAACCTGCAAGAGCAATTGACTCAAGCTAATACAGTCATCGATCGTCAAGCAAGCGCGCCAACAGTAGATGAAGCTGTTTATGGTGCTTCTGCTGCCAATGTACAGAATACTGACGCAACTAGCCTAACTGAAGGCTCTACTCTGTCTAAGCGTAGACGAGATTAAGTCGTTAGGTAATCTTTTATGTGATCTGCTAGGTGATAGCTCAAAAATCGCAGTACTGACCTCAAATACAATACTTTGATAACTTCAAAATATATGGTAAAACCATGAATAATGTAATTAACTCTCCAATTGTCGTCGCTCTAGACAATATGACGGTAGAGGCGTCTCTAGCGTTAGCTGACCAGTTAGATCCGTCTCAATGTCGATTGAAAGTCGGTAAAGAGCTGTTTACCCGTTGTGGTCCTGATATCATCAAGGCATTGCATCAACGTGATTTTGAAGTGTTCTTAGACTTAAAATTTCATGATATTCCGAATACCACTGCTCAAGCAGTATTGGCGGCCGCTGAGCTTGGTGTCTGGATGGTGAATGTCCATGCAAGCGCAGGTCTAGAGGCCATGTCGTTGGCAAAACAGCGTTTGCTAGATAGAGATTTTGATACCTTGCTCATCGCAGTCACCGTATTAACCTCTATGGATAGTGAAGCGTTGATGCAAACCGGCATCACTGATAGCTTAGATACCCAAGTAAGCCGACTAGCACAACTGACTAAGCAAGCTGGTCTAGATGGGGTGGTGTGCTCGGCTCAAGAAGCAAAGGCACTTAAAGCATTATGTGGTCAGGATTTTAAACTGGTGACGCCTGGTATTCGCCTATCTGAAGACAATGCGGATGATCAAAAACGTATCTGTACACCAAGTCAGGCGCTAATAGACGGTTCTGATTATTTAGTCATTGGTCGTTCGATCACTCAAGCTTCAGACCCTGCTGCTAAACTAAAGACAATACTTCAAAGTATTTAAGTTTGAATAGATGTTAAGTAAAAAGACAGCCTAAATGGCTGTCTTTTTACTTTTTGATGGTCAAGGAAAAGCTGCTACACTACTTAAATTTATTCTTACAACCTTTCCAAAATATAATAAATATATCGAAAACGCTCATTTAGCTAAATATTAGTAGTACTGCTATGAGCGTTTATCGCTAACTAGATTTTTAATAATAACGCCACTAAATGATGTTGGATAATATGAAATTACAGATATTGAGTGACTTACATATTGATAGTTATGCACGTCAATCGCACCCCGTTGGACACATTCCTAAAACTGATGCAGATTTAGTATTAGTAGCAGGGGATACTGCTAATAGCGACAAAGGTATGCCGTGGTTGCAAGAGCAAGCAGCGCGCTTAGAAGTTCCCCTGATTACTATCGCTGGTAATCATGAATACTTTGATGAAGATGTGTTGAGCTTTGACCATAAACTGGCAACTTGGGATAACTATGATACTGCGTCTAAAAAAGGGGTTCGCGTCTTACAATGTCAGCATATCGATATTGGTGATATACGCCTTTTAGGTTGTACGCTTTGGACTGATTATCAGTATCATGCTAACGAAGACACCATGGCTGCTGCTAGGCATTTTATGCGTGACTACAAGCAGATTTACGCAGGCAACGAACTGTTTTCACCTGAAGTATCTATGCAGATTCATGCCAAGCATCGTAAGTGGCTACAGCAAGCATTGATTGAATCTCATAAACTTGGTAAAAAAACAGTAGTCATGAGTCATCATAGCGTCAGTTCGTTATCAGTATCTGAAAAATATGCCAATCTACCGAGTAATGCGGCTTTCGTCAGTGACTTGTCAGGATGGATGCACGAGGATTGGGCGCCGATGCTATGGGTACACGGACATACTCATGAAGCATTTGATTATAGAATTGGTAATACGCGAGTGATTGTCAATCCACGAGCTTATCCAAATGAGGTTAGTAGTACGGCATTAGAGTTTGCGTGGGACAAAGTCATTGATATTGGCTAGAACCGTATGGAAATATCTGGCAAATCTTCATTTATTCTAGGTATAGACTCTTTTGAATAAAGTGTCTTTTTGAAAGAGTGCAGAGTATTTATAAGATATATTGCAACTAGATTTGTCTGTGGTTCATTCCTGATAAGAAATCTGCTAGGCTTGCTGTCATGAGTAAATATTTGAATAACACCCTGTCAAAAATATCTGCTGACAAGCTTGCGAGTCACACCCCAAGCGCGCCTGCACCTTCGCACCTACCAGATAGCATGATCTCCTCCGTCAGTCTATTGCCTGAAAATAAGCGTCTGATACTATTTACGAGGCACTCTTTACGCGAGCGCTCTGATGGTAATGGCTTTGCCAGCTATCAGTTACCGTTGACTCCTAAAGGCCGCATACTGGCAAAGTCTTGGGGTCGGTGGTTATCAGGTCATCTACCATATTCGCTCGACGTCGATAGTATCTCTAGCCCCATTGGGCGTTGTATTGATACCGCGCAGCTGATGCAAGAGGGGGCAGGACTACGGCGTGACATTACGCATCAATCATTGTTAGTTGAGCCTGGTAGCCTCGTCACCGAGCCTGAAATAGCCCTGTCTCTTATACACATCTGACGCTGCCGACGATATGCAGTGTGTAGA